>CANQKT010000001.1 GCA_947624525.1 uncultured Clostridia bacterium
TATGCACTACTGATGATCCAGAAATGAATAAAAATAGCACAAATATATGCGAGGTCAACCATCAGAATTATACTGATAACATAACCCCAAATAATATAAATAATGGTATATCAATTTTGCTAAATATTCTTAACACAGATTTTGAATATTCAAAATTAAAAAATATTGATAAAATTTACATACCACTAAAATACTTTTATATGCAAGAATTCAGTCCAAAGATCCTCGAAATAACGAATATTGCAGATACTTATATTTATATGCCATCTATTATGAAAGATTCTGTTATTACACAAAGATCAAAGGATTTAGCTAAAATATTATCAACATATTCTATAAAAGGGTTCGTAATTTCAAATATTTCGCAAATCCACTTATTACAAAATTATATGAATAACTATGAATTTATAGCAAATTATACCATGAATATTTACAATAACTATACTATACAAGAATTAGAAAAACTACATATTTCATGCATCACTCTATCACCAGAACTAGATAAATATAGCCTATCATCCATTACTTCCAGAGCCAAAACAGAAGCAATCATCTATGGAAACACTCCTGTTATGACAACAAACTACTGCCTGCTTTCTAAAAGCAACAATTGCCTACAAAAATGCAATAATAACTGCAATAACCATAATCAACAATATTTTCTAAAAGATAGATTAAACATGAACTTTAGAATAATACCTGATCCATTTTCTAAAACAACGACAATATTCAACAGCAAAAAAACAAGTATCTCATCTAAAAACCTAAATGTCAACTATATAAGACTTGACTTCATGGATGAGAGTATAGATGAAATTTGCAAAATTATAGAATTATTTAAAAAGGGAGAGATTATGGAAGGCAAAGAATACACTAATGGAAATTTTAATAGACTTGTATAGAGTAGTTCCAAATAAAGATTATGCAAAAGCCCCAAAAACCCTACTAATCAACAGCACAACCAAATAAACCACCACAATACAAGCTCCCGTAGGCAAATTCACCAAAGAAGAAATTATCAACCCAAACAAAAAGCACAAAATAGAAATAGCCACAGACATAACCGCCATCTCCTTAAACGAATGAGTCAACCTTCTTGCAATAATCGCAGGAAACACAATCAAACTAGAAATCAACAAAGTCCCCATCATTCTCATTCCAATAACAACCACTAACGCTGTAAACAAAGCAATCAAAAACTGATAAAAAGTAACATTAATTCCACACACCTTCGCATAATTCTCATCATAAGTAATCATAAACAACCTATTATAAAAAAACACAAATGCAACCACAAGTAATATTGACAATATTACACTAATAACAACATCACTAGTAGACATAGTTAAAATACTCCCAAACATATAATTATAAACATCAATATTAAACCCTTTTGATAACGCTGTAATAATAACACCAAAAGCCAACGCACTTGTTGAAACTAACGCAATTGTTATATCTCCTGACTCTCCCTTCTTCTGACTAATTACCAATATAATGAATGAAGCAACAATAACAATCGGTATTGAAATATACATTTGTGGTAAATTAAGTACCAAAGCCAAAGACAATGCAGCAAAACCAACTTCACCCAATCCATGTCCTATCATAGAATATCTTTTTAATACTAAAATCACGCCAATCAGAGCCGCACAAAATGAAATCGCTATACCACATATTAACGCTCTTTGCATAAATGGATACTGCAACAAACTAATAAAAAACTCCATTCCTATTCCCCTTCTTTCCAATTTTCTATATCACCATCGTACTTGATAGTAGTAGCTAAACAAATAACCCTCACACCAGTAGACTTAACCTCATCTAAATCATGTGTTGCCATTATTATTGTCAACCCCTGCTCCTTATTTAATTTGTTTAAAATCTCATAAAACTCTTTTGTAATATTAACATCCAAACCACTACATGGTTCATCTAATATAAGTAACTCCGGCTTTCTTATTAAAGCTCTTGCAAGCATAATACGCTGTCTTTGACCTCCAGATAAATCCGAAATTTGTTTATTAACTATCCCCTCTATATCTAATAACTTACAAATCTCATTAAAATTTTGATAATCCTCTTTTTTATAAAATGGTAAACTCTTTCGTTTTTGTACCCCAGTCATAATGATTTCCTTTCCAATTGCCGGAAAATCTATGTCTGTTAGGTTATTTTGAGCTAAATATGATATCTTATCTGGAGTAATATTTTTAATTATTTCACCTGAATCCCTTTTATTAAGCCCTACTATTGTTTTTATTAATGTACTCTTTCCAGACCCATTTGCTCCAATAAGGCATATATATTCTCCTTTTTTTATACTAAAGGATATGTCTTTTATAGCAGTATGTCCATTATATGTTGTTGTTAAATTTTTAATTTCTATTATATTCATATTTACATTTTCCTTTCATATACTATAAATAAGCAACTAGGGACATATTCCGATTGTTCATTTTGCGCAATTGTGGCTCATCCCCAATTGAACATTTATTGCAAAGCTTCCTTTAAATTAGCCAAATTCTGTCCCATTATACTCAAATATGTTGCTCCATTTTCAATTTCTTCCTTAGACAAATTATGAACTGTGTTAAACACAAGCATTTTCGCACCAGTTTCCTCTGAAATAGTTCTAGCTACATTACCATTAGTATATTCCTTATAGAAAATTACTGGCAAATCATTTTCATTAATATAATCAATAACATCTTTAACTTGTTTTGTACTTGGCTCTGTATTTTCCCCACAGGCTTGATATGCAGTAACAAACTCCAGACCATACCTTTCTATAAAATATGAATAAGCAAAGGCTCCTCCAAAAGCTATTTTCTTTGTCTTTGAATTATTTACAGTTTGTTCAATTTCTGCATCAAGTAATTCAATTTGTTTTATATATTCCTTTGAATTATTTCTATAATATTCCTCATTTTCGGGATCTACTTTACACAATTCATTTTCAATACTCCTTATCATTTGAATTGCATATAAAGGATTTAACCATATATGAGGGTCATATGAATGATGGTGTTCGTCTCCAACACTATGCTCATCTTCCTTATTTCCCATCTCCTCCGAATTATTCTCATTGTCTTCATAACCATGTTCTTTTTCGAATTCCTCTACATTTATCAAATTTACAGTGGTAGATAAATCCAAAACATTAATATCATTTTTCATCCCAGAAATCAAATTACTAGCCCATGGTTCCATCTCTTCACCTGTATACACAAATAAGTCTGACTCATTAACCTTAATCATATCTTGTGGAGTAGGTTCATAAGTATGACTCTCTGCACCTGGTGGTAACAAAAGAGTTACATTTACCTTATCTCCTCCTATTTGTTTTGCGAAATCATATTGTGGAAACAAAGTTGCAACAACTTCCACTTTACCATCTGACCTTTTATTATCCACTCCGAACAAAATTTGAAATTATTACTATAATAACAGAAAATATAAACGTTATTACTAATAAAAAAGCTATATTCCTTTTCATTACCTTATCTATGCTAAAAATTACTTAGCACATGTCTCCTTTCTCCAATTTCTTCAAACACCTTCATCTCTCTCAATTTAAACCTAAGTTTCATTTTACCACTTTAACCAAATTAAGTCAATCCTCCCAAAAGCAAAAAAATAGACAAGTCCCTAAAATTGACTTGTCCACCCTTCAAAAAATATTTTGATATTTTAAAATTCACTAATATCAATGCTTTCAATTACAACATCCTCTACAGGCTTATCATTTTCATCTGTTTTTGTACTAGCAATTTTATCCACAACATCCATACCCTCTATAACTTGACCAAAAACTGTGTGAGCCAAAAACAAATGCATACTTCCACCATAAGTCTTATAAGCATTTATTAAACTTTCTGGGTATCCATACTGTTGTAAAATATTTGCAGTATCCTCATCATACTGTGCTTGCTCAATAAAAAACTGACTTCCATTAGTATTTTCACCAGCATTTGCCATACATAAAGCACCTCTATAAGGGACTAAAGTATATGAAAATTCATCCTCAAATTCTTCTCCCCAAATACTTTCTCCACCTGCTCCAGTTGCTGTAGGATCTCCACCTTGAATCATAAAATCATTAATAACTCTATGGAAAGTTACACCATTATAATATCCATCTTTACTATGTTGAATAAAATTCTCAACTGCTTTTGGAGCAACATCCTTAAAAAATTTAACTTTAATATCTCCATAATTTTTAATGTGTAATGTCGCAATAGTCTCTCCCTTAGCAGGCATTGCAACTTGCTTTTTAGCATTTTCTACAAAATCCATATTCTCAGGATCTTCTTCATCTATACTACTTGAACTGTTACTAGAACTTTCTTCATCTTTTTCATCCTCTTCATCCTCTGTTTTTGAATCATCACTAGATTTGTCTGAATTATTGTCTTCATCATCTGTAGTATTTAAACCAATATCATTTTTATTATTTTCACTATTGCTATCCTTACTCTTTTTAATTTCTTCTCCACATCCAGTTAATGTTACCATCAAAGCAACCATTATAATGACTATTAAAAACTTTTTTAAAACTTTTTTCATATATATATCCTCCTAACACTTGAATTTAAATTCTTAACTTATTTAATATTCCTCAATTTTGACATAAAGTTTTTCTTCATCAGAATAAACTTTTTCTACATCAATCTTTGTAATTTGAGTATCATCTTTAAAGGCAAACTTATTCATTGAATCTAAAACAATTTTAACAATATTGTCTATATCTGGTTTTTTAGTAGGACTAATACTATTACCTAACATTTGCTCCCTTTGAAGCTTTCCTGTAGATTTTGGTACCTCAAAATGCGCTACAATAGTGACTTTTGCTCTGCCTTCCATTGCTTTATACCTAGGATATTTCAATAAAAAATATTGTTCTACCAGATTTTCATAATCCTTAGTTCTAGTTGGCGTATATACTTGTCCAGTATAAGTATTCAGTCTAGGCCTTCCTTTACCTATGATTTTAGCAGGAACTTCAAATTCATAAATCATTTACTGTTTCCTCCTATCTTTAGTATATAAGATTTTTGTGATATATTTCATCAAATTTTATTGTTTTTGTATCATTTCATCAAATTTATTTTCTTCTCCATCAAGATAACTATAATCAAAACACATGAATTTTCCATCAACTTTATAAACATAGCAATCCTCAATATATTTGTCACCACTATCTTCAAAAGTTAGTTGTAAGGATTTAAACTCAATTCCATCTACTGTAACTGTTTTTATTTCTTCATATTCATTTTCATTAAAGGTATTTTCTAAGAATTCTACCTCTGTAAAGTCTTTCATATCTTCATCATCATATATAAAACAATATATTGCTACTGTTCCTTCCTCATTTGTAGCTATCATTTCAGCTGAATCACTCACTTCTTGACCAAAGTATTTTTCTATTTTTTCTTTGGTGAACAAAATCATGTCATCTGTTGGAATAAATTTAACTCCAAATTCTGTATTAACATATTCTTTATCGCCATTTTCTAAGGCATTGTCTATATTGTCTGTAGTATTATCTTCTTTGTTATTTTGTATTGAACTTGTTGATTTGTTTGAATTACTAGAATTTTTTGTTGATTTACTTCTATCACTAAGACTTACTCCTAATATTATCATTCCAATTACTAAAGCGAAACTTACAGCAATTACAATAGCAGTAACTTTTAAAGCATTTTTGTTTCTATATGAGGCATCTTGTGCCTTCTCAAAAAAATAAAACTTTCCACTTTTCTTTCTAATAATTCCTTGTTGTTTCAATATATTGAATAGCTCTTTAGCTCTTACTTCTGAGAATTGCGTGTTCAATTCTTGCATAAGATCATCTTTTGTAATTCCATTTTCTTTATCTAAAGCATTATTTTTTTCAAAAATATTCTTTACAGCATTAATTTCTTCTTCATTGTATAAAGGTTGATTAGGTATATTTAATTTTATCTCTTCCCTTGTTTTGCCTTCTTTTACTTGTTTATTTATGGCAGAAACTATTCCACTAATTGCAATTACAGTAAATACTAGTGAAACAACATAGTCTCTAATTATTGCTGATTTGAATTCATCAAATTCATACACAAGCTTTAAATTGTCAAGGCTTACACCTAAATTTTCTCTAGCTAGTAATGCTAGTGGTATTATTATAAAGACTGAAACCGTAATTGCTAAAACTGATGATATTGCAATTATATATGGCATTTTTTTATCCATTTTTGCTTTTGTAATTTTATATCCATAGAAGCTTCCAATTGCTATTAATACAGATAATAGAGCTATTATATAATTTGCAAACACATATACCAAAATCCATGGTATGGTTCCAATAAATGCCCCTATTACTGCTCCTATTATTCCTAATACTACTTTATTATTTTTTTGTTCATCCATTTTTATTAACTGTTTTTTTCTTAAAATATTTAGTACATCTTAAACATTCAGTCTAAATAAATAATTTCAGAAAAACAGTTTTCCTCCCTTCTTAAAGCTTATCATTATTTATATTTTCACTTATTTTTTCAATTAAAATTATATTATAGTCATAATTCTCATATTTTACTTTTGTATAATATTGGCTAATCAACTTATATTGATCATTTTTAAATACTTCATTGTAATAATCGGCATTTGGTGAGTCTATAATCCAAATTCTGTTTGGAAGTTCTTGATAAAAACTGTTATTAGTGCATACCTTTAAATTTTCTCCAAAAGCCTTATATGCTTCTTCTGCATCCCAATATGACGGATTATAAAAGTATTTCTTATTATCTTCAAATTTCATTCCTATAACAATACCAGAGCCATAATTTGATTCAGTAAATATTATTACATCATTTGGTTGAATTCTTTGTTCTAAATAAGAAAATGCTGTATTGTTACTCTTGTCATATACTTCATTAATTTGATTATAATTACTCCATGCTCCTAAAATAAGTGTGATTCCACATAGTATGGTAATAATAAATTTATTTTTTTCTTTCTCCAAAATATAACTTATGAAAAATATATATATACCTGTTATGGCAAATACATATCTATAATATAAAATTGAAGTTTTCATTACAATCCCAAGTATTCCGGCTACTAGTATTACAGAAGTATATATTAGGATAGAACATATAGCTGGCTTACATTGTTCCTTATTTTTTATAAGTTTGCATACCTTGTAAATTAAATATGCATAAAAAATTATTGAAAAAATAAACCCTATTTCATCTTTTATGTTTCCAATAAATTGCGAACTTGATATTTGCATTATTGTTTTTGGAAATTCAAATTTAATCCAAAATCCCTTTGCTACGTGTTTTAATTGACCTACAAAACACATAATCCATGGTATGTATGCTATAGCTTGAATTAGTCCTGAAACTATAATTGTTATTATATCTACTTTCCTTTTTTGTTTAATCAGTTTTATTAGTAGTACACAATTTATTATTCCAGCAGCCATTAGCGCATAGTAATGAGTATATATACATAAAAGACTAGTTATCTCAAAAATAATCCAGTTTTTAATTGCTAATTTAGATTTGCATTTTTCTTCAGGATACTCCTTCTTAGCTCCTACATTTATTTTCGGTGTATCTGTTTTTCTATATTTAGATATTCTATATGCATAAATTGCTAAAATTGTAACTAGTAAAAAAGCTAATGAGTACATTCTAACTTCAGCAGAATATATACAGACTATCGGTAAGAAATATGTAAATAGTGAAAATAATGCTCCAACCCTTTCACCAAAATCTTTTCTAATATGTGTATATCCTAAAATTCCAACTATAGCTACACATATTAGAGAAAATACTCTATAACAAATTATAGTTATATTTGTTGATGCTCCAAAGAGATTTACAAGCAAATATATAATATGTAATACCCAATAATATAGGACAGGATGAACATCGTTTCCTCCTATTGTCCATATATCTTTAAAGGTATTGCTTGCCAAGCCCACTGAATATGCTTCATCAAACCATAAATTAGAATGAAAAATACCTATACAATTAAAAATAATTCCAAATATAATAATAGCAAGATGTATGTTTTTTATTTTGAATTTTTCCATTTCAATGTCCTTTCAATCTATTTTTAGTTTATATTTATTAATCACCCAAACATATTCCAATATTTCGTGCGGTTTTTACTAAATCATTATCCATATTGACTTTTCGAATATTACTTTCAGCTGTGTTTCCAGATACAGCTCCTATAACTTTATTATTTCCTACAACATCTTCTAAAGGAACACAATCCAATTTACCATCTTTAATAACAGTTAATACATTAAACTTACCTTCTAATGCTAATTCCATTGCTTTAGAGCCATATTTGGTTGATAATACTCTGTCAAAAGCAGTTGGAGTACCGCCTCTTTGCATATAGCCTAAAACTGTACATCTAGCCTCTAAACCTGTTAATTCTTCTAATTGTTTTGCAACAATATTTCCAATACCACCAAGTTTAGTATTATCTACACCAATTCCGTTATTCCTTGTTTTTTCAATTGTTATACTTCCACCCTTTGGCATTGCACCTTCAGCAACTACAACTATGCTAAAGTTTTTACCCATATCACGTCTATGATTTATTTTTTCAACTGCTTTATTTATGTCATATGGGATTTCTGGAATTAACGCAACATCTGCACCTCCTGCTATTGCTGATTCTAATGCTATCCAACCAGCATATCGTCCCATTACTTCCAAGACCATTATTCTATGATGAGTTTCTCCTGTAGTATGCAATCTGTCTAGTGCGTCAGAAGCAACTGATACCGCTGTGTTATAGCCAAAGGTTATATCTGTACATGCAACATCATTATCTATTGTTTTTGGAACACCAATAACATTTATTCCTTTTAAAGAAAAATCTCGAGCTGATTTTTGTGTCCCATCTCCTCCTAAAGTAAATAGACAATCAAATCCGTCATTTTTTATATTTTCAACACATATATCTGATAAATCTTTATATACTATTTCACCATTTAGTTCAGTAACCTTGTAGTGGAATACATTTGCATTTGTAGATGAACCTATAATTGACCCTCCTTTAGGAAGTATTCCCGATGCTTTCCTACTGTCTGATGTGCTAAGTGCTACATATTCATTTTTTAGTAGTCCTCTGTATCCATCTATAAAGCCATAACATTGAACACCTTTTTCTTCTGCTGTTTTTACTATTGCTCTTATAACTGCATTAAAACCTGATACATCCCCTCCGTTAGCTAAAATAGCTACTTTTTTTACCATTTGTATTTTTCCTCCTCACTTTTGTTTATTTCTTTCTTATTATATCAATATTTTGGAATTTTACAACATAATATTGGAAAAAAGTTGTGTTTAACAATTTTTATGTTACAGTTTAGGCGCTTAAATTTTCTATAATTTAACCTTTAAAGCACACACTCATTTGGAGAAATAAAATAATAAAAAATAAAAATTTCTGAAACTGTTAGATGCGGAGATTACGTTTTCAGAAATTTTTATTTTTATTATTTTATTTCTCTTGGCAACATATTATAATGGTTAAATTATAATACCTCTTTTCATTTTATTGAAATACTTGTTGCATACAAGTATATACTTTTTTTGGCCATGTGGTAGCATTACAATAACTTCTTCCAACACCTGTAATTGTTGAACCATGATATAAACTAGCCCCGGGTGTTAAATATTTCTGACCTAATAACTTTATCATTGCTTCAAAACCTGCTTCGTCTGAAGCATATTGTATCAATTTTCCACCTTTCATTAAACTAGAATAATTATGTGTTCTTTGATGTTGAGAAGCTGAACACCAAGCTGATTCTATTCCACAAATACCTAATACAAATATTTCATTCACATTGTATTTTTTGCAACATTCCCAAATCCATCCTGCATTTTTTTCTAATATTCCTGTTTTATCATATTTCATTTTTTGAACTAAGTAGATAAAATCCTCCTTGGATAATCCTGTTGTTTTAGATACATCCATATCAAAGCTTATTTTTACGTCTTCTAGCTTTATATATTGTATAATTTCTTCATATGCTTGTTCATCTTCTTGTTGTTCGTTAGTCATGTTTAAGTTTATATACATTTCTTCATTTTCTACCACTTGTTGTCTATCTACTGCTGAACGACTAGAAGCCGTTTCGGTATCTTCATAATTTGCTTCTACTCTTAATTCTTGATTATTTAACGTAGCCATTAATTGTTCTTCATTTGTATTGCCTTCTGTATTTTCGTTATTTTTATATTCCACATTACTTGCCATTTTGTATATATTTGATCTTTTTTGTGTTTCTATTATTATTGTATTTGATGTTATTCCTAATATTGTTATTATAAGTAAAATAGTTATTGTAATCATTATAATTGACATTATTCTTTTATTTTTCATATTACACACCCTTTTCCATATTTAAACAACAGAATTATTATAACATGTTTGTAAAAATATGTCAAAAAATACAGGTCTAAAATTTATTTTAAACTAATATGTATAACATCAGCCTCCACTCCGATTTCTCTACAAACTACGTTTTGAATTTGTGCAATATCAGCATCAGATAATTTTTCTGCTTTGACTATTACACTAGTACTATTATCATTTACAAAAATCACAACATCTTCAAACCCTAGATTTTTTATTAAGTTTTCCGCAATCATTATTGAATTTTTTTGATTGTTTATATCAGTAATTTCCTGTGTTGAAATATTTTTTTGTTCTGCTGATAGTTCACTATTTTCTGCTAAACTTTTATAGGTTTCTAACATTTGAGAATACATTTTATCTCTTTCTAGTTTAGATGCCACAAAATAGTCTGTATCATATATAGTTGTTGATGTTGTTTTAGTTGCTGAAGAAGTCGAACTTGAATTTGTTTCATTCTCCTTTTCTGTTGATGTGCTACTTGCTGACGTTGTGCTTTGGCTTTTACTTGAATCACTATTTGTTGCACTTTCAACTGTTTCTGTTGTATTTGTTGTATTATTTTCCTCATTGTTGCTTGTATTTTCATCACTTTCTTCGGTATTTGATGAGTTAGGTACTATTTCTGAGTTACTAGTTTCAATATTTTCTACATTATCATTTTCAACTATGTCATTACTATTCACCAATTTTGCATCCCCAATATTAGCCATTGTTTCCGAATTCATCAAAGCTCCTGTTTCAAGAGTATTGTTAATATTAGATGTATAACTCATATACCCTACAGTTATTAACATTAATGCCAATACTGAAATAATTATTTGATTTCTTTTTAAAATCTTCATACTTAATCTCCCTTCATCTCAAAAACTTGAATTTTATGCGTTGGTAGCCCTGTTGCAGCTTCTACAGCTTGTATAATATTACTTTTAACTACTCCATTATTTGCACCTCTTGCTAGAATCACGGCTCCTTTTATTTCTGGTGTAACCACACTACTTGTAACTACACTCTTTTCGCCATTGTTTTCTTCATAAACAACCTCCTTTTTATTAGAATTTTCATTTATTGTCCTGACACCGACCTTGATTATCTTCTTCTTGTGTAACACTTTGTTGACTGTCTTCATTGTACATTGGTATAACTTTACTGGTTTCTTCATATGTTATTAATACTTGTGCATCTTTTACCCCTTCTAAATTTTTCAAGATTTTTTCAAGTTCATTTTCTAGGCTACCTTCATTGGATGTATTATTGTCAGCATCGAGTCCAACTGAATTTGTTATATTTTGTGTTTCTTCTTTATTTAGTTTATTACTTTTATCTCCATTCCATATGTAATTAATGAATATTATAGTTATTATAAGGATTATTACAAAAACGATAAGGTTTTCTATGGATTTTTTAGTTCCATTATTTTCAACTTTAGCTAGAAACTTTTCTTTTAGATTTATCATTAGTATACCTCCTTTCAAAAAAATTGAATTTTTATAGTTAGTCTTTCTTTTTAAGAAACTAATTAACTAGAATATTGTTTTCCTTTACTTCATATACACTACTTAAATATTCCCTCAATCTTCTTTTTTCAGTTTCATTAATAACAGATTCCTCTTTTTGTTCTTCATCCTTACTACTACCTCCTAGGCTAACTTTGACATTTTCGATATTTTCTACAATTGTTGTAGTGTTTTGTGAATTTCCGTTTTGTCCTGATTCTTCATTTTTTTCGGTAATTGTGACTTCTATTTTATTTAATGTATATTCTTCATTGTCTGAAATACCTAAGTTGATTTCACCTACTATATAGCCTCTTTGACTCAATTTGGATTTAATATCAATTTTTAGGTTTTCTTCATACATTTTCTTTATGGCTTCATCATTATTTAACTCCATGCTAGAAGTTTGTGTGGTATTATCTGTCGAAGTTTCTACATATGAATCAAAATCAATTGAACTACTATCATCATTACCTTTGAATTTACTAATAATAGGTGAAATAATACTAAACAAGACGAATACACCTACAACCATTTTTACATATTTACCATTTCCATTACTTGGCAAAAGCATTTCGATTATAGTTGCAATGATGACCGCTACTATAATTCCTTGTGCCCAACTGCTTATAAAACTCAATCTGAACATCACCTCAGCTTATATAATTATTTATCTATTATGCAAGTGCTCCACTGTTGGAAATCTTCACAATTAAAGTAACTCCGATAATCAACATAACTGAGACCGCACATAATATAGCTAATAATAGTTTGAAGGTGTCACCCATATTACTTAATAATTTGATTATTTTCACATCTGCAATTGGCTGGCAAAGTGCGGCTCCTAAATAATAACTTCCCATTAGTATAACTAGCTTTAAAATAGGAACTATGCAAATTCCAATTATAATTATTACACCAACAATACCTAAGGCGTTCTTTAGAATAATACTGCATCCCATAACTGTGTCAACCGCATCCCCTAGAATTTTTCCTACTACAGGAATGAAATTTGAAACTGCAGCTTTTGTTGTTTTTGCAGTTACTGCATCAATGCTACCACTTAAACTTCCTTCAAGTGAGCTTATTCCTACAAATAGTGTTAGCAACACACCTAAAACCCATATAGTACTTGATTTAAAAAATTTGGCTAGTTTATCTATTTGGACTCGATCAGAAATCTGTGAAATAATGCTTAATGCCGTTGATATAAGAGCTATTGGAATTACTACATCTACTACTAAATTTCCAATTAGAGTAATAATAAATAATATTATTGGTTCAAGAATTCCTGCAGAAACTATGCTTCCTGTGGTTAACATTAGTGTTATTAATATTGGAATCAATAGGTTAATAAATGCTACTAGGTTTTGTATTGATTCCTTTATCATTGAAATTATATTGGAGAAATTTGTCATTACTAATGCTACTATTAATATGTATTGAATATAATATGCTACTTGTGTAACACTTTTATTTTCTAAGCCTTCGCTTATGCTTTTCAAAATTCCGTGTACTACTATGATAATTATTATGCTTCCCAAGACTGTAGCTGAATTCATAACCTCTTTGCCTAATAAGCTCCATATTAGTCTCATCAATCTAACATTATCAATATCCCCTGCTATAGCACTTGATAATAAATCATTTAAGTCTATGTCTGGCATAGCATCTT
The DNA here is from genome assembly GCA_947624525.1 of uncultured Clostridia bacterium. Classification (GTDB taxonomy): domain Bacteria; phylum Bacillota; class Clostridia; order TANB77; family CAG-508; genus CAG-492. Next base: position 13,609 of record CANQKT010000001.1, read on the forward strand.
TTGTGTATTTTTCTGCTTCTTTTATAAAATCTTGAATGTTTAAGTTTTCCTTTTGTGTATTAATTATTTCATTTGTATTATCTGTACTACTTTTATTTTCAGCTATACATGTGTTGCCCAAATAATTTATGTTACTAATCGGATTTATGATTATCATAAGCTCTAGAATAATTAAAATTTTAAAAACCTTTTTCATCATTTTCACCTTTTTGCGCAACAAGGACGCGTCCCTAATTGCGCATTTTGCACAGTTTGGGACGCGTCCCTGTTGTGCATTTATGGTAATACTTTAATAACCGTTTCGAGTAGACTCGATATAATTGGTACAGACACTGCAACAATCATTATCTTTCCTCCTATATCCATTTTATTTGCTATAGCACTTTCTCCACAGTCTTTGCAAATACTTACTGCAAATTCAGTTAAAATTGCAATTCCTGTTATTTTGATGAGTAATGCTATAAATCTAGCATTAATAGCTGTTTTATTTGCCAAATTATTTAATAAATTAATAACATCATATAATTTATCAAACACAAACATTAAGATTAAAATACTTGCTGCCAAGGAAACATATACTGCAAATTCAGGCTTGTACTGTTTTATTATAATAATTATTACTAGTGAAATTAGGCCTATTCCAATTATTTTTATCATATCCACTTTCAACTCCCCCTTTTATCAAGTAGTTGTTTTCATAAGAGTTATGTATCAGAATATAACTATAAATTAAACATTGTTTTTACCGTATTAAATAATGTGCTAATTTCCTTAATAACCATAGTTAGAACTATTACTAGACCTGCCAAAGTCGTCATCATTGCTTGGTCTTCACGACCTGCTTTTACTAATACTTGATGTAATACTGCAACTAAAATTCCTACTCCTGCTATTTTGAATAATAAATCAATATCCATAAAGTGTTATCCGTCCTTTCAAATTTTTTTATATGTGCTTTTAAATTATTATGCGTTTTATATAAGAACAATTACAATTATTAATCCAACTATGGCTCCTAGCTTTTGATACATTTTTTCGTTTTTACTTCTGTCTTCAGTGGCTTCACTTATCTGTTTTTCTAAGAATACATCTACTAATCTTATTTGGCTGATTTGTCCCTCTACATCTGTTTTTCCTAATAGCTTTCCTAGAGATTTTATGCAATTTATGTCTTCTGTTTTCAAACCTTCGCTATTGGCTTGTACTGATTTTTCCCATGCTTCACCCACCAACATGTTTTTGTCTTTTATATTTTTTACAGTATCTGAAAATATCTTGCCAGCTTGATCTTTTATCTTTTCCGATATTTCGTTAAAAATTTCTGGAATTGTTTCAAAAGAAAAATTTATTTTTACCTCGAATATATTTAGTGCATCTCTTAAAGCTTTTAGAAGATTGACTCTATTTGAATATTTTTTTGAAATTAATATACCTATAATTGTGCTTGTACAAAATACAACCATTAATAAAATTAGTTTGAGTATATACATAGTTCTCACCTCTTATTGTATAGTATATTCTTGTTTGTATTGTTTTAGAACTTTACTTTTTTGTTTTTGTAAATTTTGAGGTGGAAAATTTGGGGAGTAATCATTGATTTTAAAATTGTTTTGAAACAAGAATATTAATGTGTAACTTATTGAAAATAAGTTACACAACTTTCTTCACTGCCCCTTTCACTTTCTGATCCAGAAAAATAATCTTCTCAAAAATCCCCAAATTTATCAACTTATTAATTTCAGGATTTAACCTTAAATCCTGAATGCTATTACCGTGAGCCGTAAAAATTCCCTTCACACCAGAACATATTGCATAATTAATAACCTCTGCATCTTCTTTATTACCAATTTCATCGGCTACTATAACCTGTGGTGCTAATGACCTTACAGCCATTCGTATTCCTAGGGTTTTTGGAACATTATCTAAAACATCTGCACGAATTCCAATGTCATTTTGAGGAATTCCCCTATGCATTGCTGCGATTTCTCCTCTCTCATCTATTACAGCTACATTTATTCCTTTAAAATTTATTTCTGGTATACCATTACTAATTTTGTTTACTATATCACGTATCATGGTTGTTTTTCCGACTCCGGGAGGTGACACAATTAAGGTGTTAAATACCGAATTTTTTTGAAGGTCTATTATATACTGTAAAAGTGGGAGACTACAATCCTTTATTTCTTTTGCAACTCTTATATTTAATGAATATAAATTAGTTACATTTGTAACTTTACCATCTTTTACTACAACACTTCCACTTATTCCTACTCTATGTCCTCCAGGAATGGTTATAAAACCTCCACAAATTTGATTTTGGTATGTATATATTGAATTACTACAAAAATTTTGAAATATATTTAAAATTTCTTCTTGATTTATTTTATTTTTTAGAATTATTTCATTTGTACCAATTTTTATGATGATTGGTCTATTTACCCTTATTCTAATTTCTTCGACCTTCTCTAGATTGACTTGCTCCATGGCTTGTACGAGACTTTCGGGAAAATTTTTCAGTATAGTGTATTTTAATATTTCTGATTTATTCATTATTTTGCACCTCTATTTTTTATAATTACAATATATATTATTCTTTTGAAATTTTTTTAGAACATTATTTTTTATAATTTTTTTATAATTTGGAATTTTTCTATGAGTCATTTGCATATAATAATATATAACTATAAGTTACTATTTAAATGCAATTGATGGAGCTTATATAATTTTCTGCAATTGTTTTTAATAAAGTACTTGCATTGTTTTACATAATATGTTATAATTATTTTATTGCGTGTGTAATTTACACCGTGTTAGCAATACTCAACTAAAATTGAGGGGAGTGATATAAGATGGAAATTCAGGAGGCAATTCGGAGATACATTTCTGACTGTCATAAAGCAGTTAATGAAGTAATGCATTCTCCGTATGCAACCCAGAGTCAGAAAAGACAGAGTCTTGAGATTTTGGGTAATGCCAAAAAAATGCCTGAAAATCCACTGTTGTTCTTAGAACTTCAGCGGAAGGCATATCTCACTAGCTCCATCTGAAAAAAGCCACCGGCTTATGCCGGTGGCTTTTTTCTAAATTATGTGTATTTATTTATCTATGTAAATTTATCAAAATTGTATACTCATTCATCTATTATATTCATACATCTGTATTTTTATTCATCCCAATTATGATATACATTTGTAACATCGTCTAAATCATCTAACATATCCAAAAATCTTTGCATTTTTGCAGCACCATTTTCATCTAATGTTGTATATGTAGTTGGAACCATTTGAACTTCTGCTTCTAGGAATTCCAAACCTTGTTCTTCTAATTTTTCGCGAACTGCTGAGAAATCTCCTGGAGCTGTTGTTATTTCATATACTTCATCTTCTGCAGAAAAATCTTCTGCTCCACTTTCTAATGCTAACATCATTAAATCATCTTCAGACATTGATGTTGTAGTTTTATCTATTACTATTACACCTTTTTTGTTAAACATATAAGATACACAACCTGATGTTCCTAAATTTCCTCCTGATTTATCAAATGCATGGCGTACATCTGCAGCTGTTCTATTTTTATTATCTGTACTTCCTTCTACAATAACTGCTACACCATTTGGTCCATATCCTTCATATGTTACCTCTTCATAATTTGCTGTATTTCCGGCTCCTGATGCTTTTTTGATTGCATTATTAATTGTATCATTTGGCATGTTTGCAGCTTTACATTTTGCAATAACATCTTTTAATTTTGAATTACCAGATGGATCTGGACCACCTTGTTTTACTGCTACTAGTAATTCTCTTCCTAATTTTGTGAATACTTTTCCTCTTGCTGCATCTGCTTTCCCTTTTTTAGCTTGAATATTATGCCATTTGCTATGTCCTGACATTTTCATCTCTCCTTTTATTGATTTTTTATTTTCAATCTTTTCAGCCATTTTAATATTGATTTTAGCTTCTTTTTTAAATTATCTTTTTTATTATAACATAGGAATTTTGTTTTGAATAGAGTTTTTATTAATATTTTTTAAATTTTACAACCGTGCACATTCATATGTATTTCTAATCATAAAAAATTATATTCCCCTACAATTTCTCCAAGTATTTTTTAGCCATTTTTTTATTAGTATGAACATAAGTATTCAATGTAATCTGCACATTAGCATGTCCTAGAATTTTACTCAATGTCTTAATATCCATTCCAACCTCTATACAATTCGTAGCAAATGTATGGCGAGTTGAATGAAAGTTATGTTCTTTAATTTTACATTTCAATAATGTTTCCTTAAACAATGCTTGATAATTTCTAGGTTCAATACATTTTGTTGCTGAGCCAGTTAAAAAAAATGACTCTTTATTGTACTTTTTACTTAATGGTTTCAATATGTTATATAATTTACTATTTATTGGTATTTCCCTTATAGAACATTTGGTTTTTGGAGTATCTATAATAACTTTACTCTTTACCCCCTTGCCTTTGTACACCCTTTGTACTGTTTCCTTTATATAGATACTTTTTTCATTTACATCTATGTTTTCCCATTTTAAAGCACATAATTCACCTAATCTCATTCCTGTATTTAAACACATTACTATTCCCAAAGATTTTAAAGTATTTTGTATTAGGCAATAATTTTCTAACTTATCTTTTTCTCTTGATGTGAAAATCTCTATTTCCCTTTTCTCCATTTTAGGCAAAATCATTTTTTTATATTTTAATTTTTTGTCGTAATTTTCTTCATAGTAATTTAAAATAGGCTTAAATACATTGATAATATCTCTTATGGTTTTAGGTGCTAGGTTTGTTGACAATTCATCTACAAATATACTAAAGTCGTGCATTTTTTTCATATTCTTATCTCCAAAATATGTAATCAAGTATTTTTCTATAATAAATTTATAGTTATAATATGAAGATTCTTTTATTTGACTTTTCTTATATTCTAACCATTCATAAGCTATGTCTTCAAAATATTTTCCACCAATCTTTTCTTTTAGTTTACAATTTAATTTATTTGTTATTATTTTTACTTTTTCTACTTTTTCTACTATATCCATTTACTCCATCTCCTATTGTTTTGTCATATGTTATTTACTATAACCGTTGGGAGAGTAAAAATTCAACTTATTTATAACAAAAAAATACCTAATTTTCAACTATATACTCTTCTTTTGCTTCTATTTCTTAAATAACATCCCTTTTCCTTTGTTCTCCCCTATATATTGTTTTTAATAAAATTAACAAAAAATTTCTGTCATAACCGTGTTTTACGAAAAAAACACTAATTAGATTTATTATAAAATCTAATTAATGTTTTACAAACCTATATCTTAACTTTAAATATGTCATTTATTATTATAATCATCTAAAAAATGATATGTATGCCTACCTTTTTACTTACACATTTCTTTGTAACATTTATCAAAAACTTCTAAAAATTTATTTTAGGAACAAATATAATTAATCCTATTATCGCAGAACCAATAGCCAATACCAGCACTCCACTTGCTGAAATATCTTTTGCTATTTTTGCTTTTTCATTTTTGTATGGTGTTATCATATCTACAACCGTTTCGATAACTGTATTAAATAATTCTCCTGCAATTACAATGCAAAACAAGATAATACATATAATCCATTCTAATAGACTTATTTTTAATAAAATCCCCATTATAATTACTAAAAGCATAATTATTATATGTATTTTCATATTTCTTTCTGTTTTAAATGCAGTAAATAATCCATTAAATGCATATTTGAAACTATTTACTATTTTCTTTGTTTTTACTTTTATATTTTTTTTACTATTTAAATTCATATTCCATCTCTTTCCATTCCTAATTTTTTGACAATACCAATTGCAATTATTTTTACCAGTCATTCTTTATATAAAATGTATTTCTCTTATTTATTCTTTTTTAATATATTTTTTAATCTCAAGGCATTTAGAATAACAGTAATACTACTAAAAACCATTGCTAAACTTGCTATCATTGGATTAATTGAAATCCCAATTGGTTTTAGTATGCCTATTGCTATAGGAATCATCAAAACATTATAGAAAAATGCCCAGAATAAATTTTGCTTAATATTTCTAATTGTTTTTTTACTAATCTTAATTAAGTTTAAAATACTTCCTAAATCATTTTTGGTTAAAATTACATCTGATGAATCCATTGCAATATCTGTTCCGCTATTTACGCTTACTCCTATATCAGAACTTGCCAGTGCTGGGCTATCGTTTATTCCATCCCCACACATCATTACATATCTGTTTTCTTGTTTTAAATCTTTTATTGTTTTTGCTTTTTCTGATGGTATCACATTAGAAATTATTTTTGTTATTCCTATATCTTTCGCAATTTTTTCGGCAGTTTCTTTATTGTCTCCTGTTAGCATAATAGTTTGTATTTTGTTTTTATTTAAAACACTAATTACTTCTTTTGTATTCTCTCTAACAATATCATTTACTCCAATAAGTGCAATTATTTCTTTGGCTTTTACTACATATATGATACTATTTCCGCTTTCAGCTAGTTTTTGTTCATCTTTCAAATGATTATTTTCTATTTTATATTTTTCAAATATTTTTGAATTTCCTAATATGATTTCTTCATTCTCTATTTTTCCTACTATCCCATAACCTGCTATATTCTCAAATTCTTCAACTTTTAATATTTGCATTTTATTTTGTTCTATATAATCTGTAAATGCCTTTCCTATAGGATGAGTAGATTTACTTTCTATACTACCAGCTAATTGCAATAAGTCTTTATCATTCAAACTACTATAATTTAATATTTCAGCAATTTTTAATCTTCCATAAGTTAATGTTCCAGTTTTATCAAATACTATTGTATTTACTTTTTGAGCATTTTCTAATATTTCACTTTTCTTTACTAATATTCCATTACTTGCACATAACCCCTCACTTACAACAATAGCAAGTGGTGTTGCAAGTCCTAGACTACATGGGCAGGCTACAACCAATACTGTAACAAATGATGTTATTGCTGTTTCCAAACCTTGCCCAATTAGTAAATACACTAAAAAAGTAATTATTGCTATAGCAATCACACTAGGTACAAAATATCCTGAAACTTTATCAGCAATTTTTGCAATTGGTGCTTTTGTGTTACTTGCTTCTATTACCAATCTTACAATTTCTGATATTGTTGATTCTTTTCCAATTCTTTCTGCCTTATACTCAATATATCCATCATAATTCATGCTACCTGCAATTACTTTATTTCCTACTTCTTTTGATACAGGCTTACTTTCTCCTGTAATAAATGATTCATCTAAATGTGCTTTTCCTATTATAATTTCTCCATCTACTGCTATTTTTTCTCCTGCTCTACTTACTACAATATCGCCTTTATGAATTTCATCTAAAGTAACTGTCTTTTCTATTCCATCAATTTTTACAACTGCTGTATTAGGCGTAATTTTTACTAGTTTTTGTATAGCTTCTTTTGTTTTGTCTTTGCTAATTCCATCAATATATCTACCAAGTTTTATAAAATAAATTACTATCGCAGCTGACTCAAAATATAAATTCATTACTTGATGATGATTACCTGTGAATACAATATACATATTATAAATACTATATAAAAGACTTGTTATAGCTCCTATTCCTACCAATGTATCCATATTAGGAGTTTTATGAATTAAGTTTTTATATCCATTTTTTAAAATATCAAAACCATATATCATAAAGCATATTGTTAATACGAGCAAACTAATCATATAATTTGTAGTATTAGTATGTGGATCAAGAAAAGGAATTGTTGGTAAATTAATCATATGTCCCATTGAAATATACATTAATACTATTGCTAATATTGTAAAAAATATAAATTTGATTTTTTCTTTTTTACTTTTTTCTTCAATTTTTATTTCTTTAAATTCCCCTAGACTCTTAAACCCTGCTTCTTTAACAAATTCCTCTATTTTTTCTTGATTCAATATTTTTTCATCATATTCAATAGTAGCATTTGCCATTACAAGATTAACAGTAGCATTTGAAATTCCTTTTTGCTTGTTTAAATATTTCTCAAGTCCATTTGAGCAAGCACTACAAGTCATTCCATCAATAGACAAATTTATTTTTTTCATAATTACTACCACTCCCTTCTTGCTCTTTCTCTACGTCTGCAAAAAGTACTGTTTTTTTTCAAACTTAATCTTCCTTTACCTCAAAGCCAATATCTTCTATTTTTTCTTTTATAGCACTTTCTGACACTTCATTTTTTGAAGTAACTATAACTGTTCCAGTAGTGTGATCTGCAACCACCTTTTCAACTCTATCAATATTTTTTAAAGCATTTTGAACTCTATTTTCACATCCATTACATACCATTCCCTCAACTTTTATTACTGTTTCTTTCATTTTCATAACTTCCTTTCCTTTTAAAAATTATTTATCTTGTTATTGATATTTTTCTTTTCATCTTCTCATCTAAGATTTTTTTTCACAACATTTATCCTTTTCCATTTTTTTCACCACCTATTATTTATTATATACCCACATGGGTGTTTTGTAAATAATTGGGTATATATAAAAAAATATTTCCATCTGGTAACAACTCAGAATAAACTTTGTCTATACCTGCAGAATAGTTATAATATAATTGACTTTTATAAGTAAATTTGGTATACTATCTTTATGCATTTTTATGCAAAAGTTATACTTTGTTTCAAACAAATTCACAAATAACAAGAAAGGATGATAACATTTATGTTTGAAAAAAAGAGGTCAAAGAAAGAGTTCAATCGGCAGAAGAAACGCTTAGAGGAAATCACCTCAAACTTCACTGCGTCTTTGGACAATACCAATTCATCAAAGGAATGCCTGACATTATATGAGACATATCGTGAGCAGTTTAGGGCAACTGCTAAAGACACAAACACAGCTGTACTTTTACCAAACTTCAAATCAGCTTATAATCGGCTGATTGCTGAATTTGTTGATATTTGTACAACTACGCTTGTTAACATATTCAGCATTAAGCGAGATTGTTATTATTCTTCTGAGACTTTGGAAGAAAGCAATTCAATCTTCGCTAATCAAGTTTCTAACATTGCAAAATATTTTGAGCATGACGATTTCATGTCTCAATCGCTGTACGTTAACCCCCAAAAACATATCTCAGTTGTCAATGCCGTATTCCCCCAAATTACAATATTGGATGCAGTAAGTCAAAATGAAACAGATATATCCAAATCACTTGTTGTGCTTGGACATCCTATTCCAATTTATCATGAGTTGTTCAACTCTAATCTTCCTGTCATTATAAAAAGTATCTTACATAGACATAACGAAGATCTTTTTATTGGTTAGTCTCTTTGACATAACTTTATACCCCTTCATTTAATTTGAAGGGGTATTTTTATATTATTGAGTATGTAAACGTTTGAACAGATTCGTTATTGGAGCTACCAGGCAGAATCGAACTGCCGACCTACTGGTTACGAATCAGTTGCTCTACCAACTGAGCTATGGTAGCATTAAAATTTATATATACATTTGATTATATTGTGGGCCAATTTTAACAATTATATAACAAATCTTTTTCAATACATTATATAATCGTTAAAATTGGACATATCATAATAAGACTTCATATTACTGTGTTAAAATTTTATTAAAAATGTTTACCTCTTCTCTTATTTTGTAAATCATCTTCTTCATTATTTTCCATATCGTCAACACCAACATCATTAGTACTATCTTTGAAAACATTATAATCAGTATTTAATATCTGTGATTTGATTCTACTACCTTTCACAATATCATCATATTCATACTCATCATTAACTTCATCATTTGCTTCATCTATTGCATTTTTTAGTGAGTAATCATAATCATCTGATAATTCATCTTGTTCACTTTCAAAATCATCATCTTCTTTATTTGAAGTTTTTCTTAAAATTATAATAACAACTGTTATTAATATAATTAATGCAATAATTATTGTTCCTAAAATATAATAAATGGTTTTATCTGTATTACCTTTCACCATTCCTTCTAATTGATTATCTACAGGCTTTTTTACGAATATTTCATAGGTAGTAATAATATTATTTTCTTTATCTTCCAACATTATAGTAATTTTCTTCTCTCCATCCTCTGATGAACTATTTTCCACTGCAATAGTTACTTCAACATTTTCATCCTCTGCAGTAGCGACTATGTCTTTTGATGTTATCTTAGATGGATCTTCCACTTCTATTACATAAGATGTTACATCAGGATCAAATGTAGGATTTAATTTTGCATTTGCAACTTGTAAATTACTTAATTTTACCATTTCAATAGTAGGTGTTTCATTTTCTTTTAAAACTGATATGCTATATATTCTTGTAGTACCATCTTCAGCAGTAACAGTTATTCTTATAATATTGTTTTGATTCTCAAAATTCCCGTTACCTGTAATACTTACTTTTGACTTTTCATCTTCAGGTGTTGCTGTTATGTCCAATTCTTTTTCATCATCATCTTTTAAGGTAATGCTATATCTTGTTGTTTCTGGATCAAATTTTGGAGTTAACTCATAACCCTCTATAACTAATTCCTTAAGTGCCTTATTGGTAGAAGTTTCTTCTTCATCCTCTTCCTTTTCTTCTGGTTCTTCAGTAGTTAATGCTGAGCTTATGATATATGCCGTTTGACCATTATATGTAACTTTACTCCATCCATTATCACCAATTCCTGTTCTTGTAACACTCTCACCACTCTTTAATGCACCTAATAATTTTGTATCTGTTGTATATCCTTGCCTAACATTTACTGAGGATTGGCTTGATTTTACATATACAGTTTCATTTACTGATTTAAATGTAGGCTCTTTTTTTTCAGGCTCTTCTGCTTCTGTTGGTTTTGGAGCTTGAGTTGGTGTTGGAGTTGGAGTTGGATTATCTTGTTTTGGTGTACTTTGAGGTGTTGGAGTTGGATTAGCATTTTCCTCAACCGTGACAGTTGCAGTTGAAGAAATATTTGTTGAAGTTCCATCTGCATCTGTTATGTCCCCAGATAATGTTACTGTATAAGTTCCTGCCTTTGAAGTATCTAATTTGTAAGATTTATTTGTTGTTTGATTTTCAACATTTGTGTTTACACCAACTATTGTATCAGAAATTCCTGATCCACTTACTTTTAAATTCCATGTTGCTGCAGTAATTGATACATTTATATTAACACTATCACCTACACTCACTCTTCCGGAGCTGGAAGAAATACCAGCATTTGCGGCATTACATTCTGTATAGTTTAAGAGTAACATAATTATTCCAAATAACATTACCATAATTATTTTATAAGATATCTTTTTCATTTCTTTCCTCCGTTTTATAAATTAGTGTTGTTTCAAATATACTATAATTTGATATAGATCTGTTGAGTTTACTTTACTATCTTTATTTACATCATAATTTGCATTATACCCATCTGGTGTTTGCTTTAGAAATTTAATGACATAATATAAATCCGCAGAATTAACAGTATTATCTCCATTCACATCATATGTTTCATTCGAATTATTTACATTTTGCTGTGGATCTGTTGTTGGTGGATTATTTTGTACATTTTGATCTTCATATCTTAAATAATTACTAGCTATATATCCTTCCAAACCATCTGAAGTTACAATTTTATCCCACACATATCCATTAGCACTTCCAGCTTCTTTTTGTAAAACAGTTACCTTAGTATCCTTAGGCAAAGAAGTAACAACTGAATATCCTGTTCCTATTCCACTTCTAACATTTACTTTTCCATCTGCATTACAATTTACATACGCAATTACATAATTTGTTGATGCTACCTCTGTTAAATAATCACTTACTACATAACCTTGTGTTCCATTTCCTAATTTTATTCTTGACCAATTATATCCATCTAAGCCATTATATTTTCCTACCTCTATTACAGTAACTGATTGCCCAGAAGTTATAGTAGTTATTATCTTGGTTCCATCTGTTCCTGGACCATTCCTTAAATTAACATTAACATTAGCGACTGCAGATATATTGCAATTTGTAACATCATTTATTTGAGCAATAAAATCTCTTGCTATATACCCTTTTCTACCATCAGCTAATACTACTTTATCCCAGTAATATCCATTTTCCTTGCTTCCAGCTAATTCTATTCTTAATAATATGTCACCATTATTTACTTTAGCTATCTCTGCAGTAGATGTACTTTTTCCACTTCTAACATTTATTCCATCTTTATTTACTTGAACATTTTGAGTTACTGATGCAGTTCCTTCTGGAGATGTTGAAGGATCTTGTGGCATATTATTATACACAGGAATTACAAAATTAATACTACTATCTAGAAGTCCCATCTGTTCATAAGATGTTCTAACTGTATTTCCCTCAGTGTATGCAGCAGAAACATTTTGCATGTATTGATGATAGTATAAACTTCCATCTGAATTATCTACATCAAATTTTTGTAGGTACAAAGTTGACTGTCCTCTTGATATATATGCAGCTGCTATAAATTTAGCACCACCTTTGATTGATTTTTCAGGGTTATCCCATCCTTGAGTTTGTGCATATTTCAATGCATTCCCTATTATATCTGAACCAGTAGCTTGAATATTAAGAAAATTATAATATCCTGGATATGCAGAATTGTCACCTCTACCAGTTGAACTAGCTACTTGATTTGCCCCTTGTTCCTGCTTTATTCTAGCAGCCAAATGATATGGACTAATTCCAACTTCCTCTGCTGCCTCCATTATAGCCTGAGCATAGGATTTGTCTAACGTACCAATAGTTCCATCACTTTTTTGGTATGAAATCTTATCTCCTCTTGCCCATGGTACAGTACTTAAAATCTTGTTTACTCCATCAATATTTTGAATTTCTCCATTATATGCTAGATTTTCAAATTGAAATATGTTGCTTTCATTTAGCCAGTTTCGTGGATCCATGTAGTATGCAACAGAAGATTCTGACGCACATTTCCACTTTCCTGTATCATATGATTTATTTCCACATATAGAACATACCCAGTTTCCAGAATAAGTATAATAAATTAGATTTCTTCCATGTGATGCAACTGTTTCATTTTTTATAACCTCATTCCAATCTAATCCTGTATCCAAAATAGTAAAATGCCAATTAGGATGTTTAGACTGTAAATTTTGTATAAGTTCATCATATCCTGGATATTTTGCAAGACCTCCATTAGTATATGGATATTTAGTTTGAGCTGCTAAAATATTTTTTGGTAATAACAATCCTATCATTATACATATTATTATATTTAAAATTACGACTTTTTTTGCTAATATTCTTATGTTTATCTTAGACGAAACGTCATTTTTTGACACTTTTCCATCCTCCTCTTTTGCTACATTTTTTTCACGACTAGTATATCATTGATGGAAAATCGAGTCAATGTTATTCGAATAATTTACAAAAATGTCACATTGTTGTAATATTATTGGCGTTATTTGATTTCATTTATCGCACTTTGTGCAGCCGCCAGCCTTGCAATTGGAACTCTGAAAGGTGAACAAGACACATAATCCAGTCCGACTCTATGGCAAAAATCCACTGATTTAGGATCTCCACCATGCTCTCCGCAAATACCAAGTTCAATATCAGGTCTAGTACTTTTTCCAAGCTTTACAGCTGTTTCTACAAGTTTTCCAACTCCAGTTTCGTCAATTCTTTGAAATGGATCAAAATCAAAAATTTTCTTGTTATAATATTCTTTTAAGAATTTACCTGCATCATCTCTACTAAACCCATAGGTTAATTGAGTTAAATCATTTGTTCCAAAAGAGAAAAATTCTGCTTCTTTAGCAATTTCATCTGCTATTATACATGCACGTGGAATTTCTATCATTGTTCCAACCATATATTTTAGCTCTATTCCAGAATCTTTTAATAATTGGTTAGCAGTTTGTGTTATTATATCTTTTACATATTTAATTTCTTTTATGTCACCTATTAAAGGAATCATTATTTCTGGATGAACTTCTATTCCTTCCTTTTTGACATTTACTGCGGCTTCAATTATTGCTCTTGTTTGCATTACTGCAATTTCTGGGTAAGTTACATCTAATCTACATCCTCTATGGCCCATCATTGGGTTAAATTCATGCAAATCTACCACAATTTCCTTTAACTCTTCAAAAGTCATTTGCATATTTTCTGCTAATTGCTTTATTTCCCAATCTTCATGTGGTAGAAATTCATGTAAAGGTGGATCTAGTAATCTTATTGTTACAGGATATCCTTTCATTGTTTTGTATAATTCTTCAAAATCCCCTCTTTGCATAGGTAATATTTTATTCAAAGCTTTTTCACGTTGTTCTGAGTTTTTTGAAACAATCATTTCTCTAATTGCACTTATTCTATCTGTTTCGAAAAACATATGCTCTGTTCTGCATAAACCTATACCTTGTGCTCCAAAATCATATGCCTGTTTTGCATCTCTGCCATTGTCAGCATTAGCACGAACTTCTAGTTTTCTAAAAGAATCAGCCCATCCCATAAATTTTGCAAAATCTCCTGAAACAGTTGCATCTACAGTTTCAACTTTTTCTCCGTAAACAATTCCAGTTCCTCCATCTAATGAAATATAATCTCCTTCATGAAGAACTTCACCATTGGCAGTTATTACAGTTTGATCACTCTCATTTATTGTTAATTCACCACATCCGGTTATACAGCATGTTCCCATTCCACGAGCTACAACTGCAGCATGAGAAGTCATCCCTCCTCTTATTGTTAAAACTCCATTACAAACTATCATTCCTTCTATATCTTCAGGAGATGTTTCCAAACGTACTAATATCAAATCTTTCTCACCTTTTTGTGTTAATTCTTGAGCCTTAGATGCTGAAAACACGATTTTTCCTGTACCTGCTCCTGGTGATGCTGGTAGCCCCTTAGCAATTACTTTTGCATTTTTTAATTTATTCGCATCAAAATTTGGATGTAATAATTGTTCTAATTGTTTAGGATCTATTTTTAGAACTGCTTCCGCTTTTGTTATTAGACCTTCTTCTTCCATATCAACTGCAATCTTCAAAGCAGCATTCGCAGTTCTTTTTCCATTTCTTGTTTGTAGTATATATAATTTACTATGCTCAATTGTGAATTCCATATCTTGCATATCTTTATAATGTTTTTCCAATTTTTTACTATATCCTAGAAATTCATTATATACGCTTTCATTTACCTCTTTTAAAGTTGCAATCTCTTGTGGAGTTCTAACTCCTGCCACAACATCTTCTCCTTGGGCATTCATTAAAAATTCCCCAAAGACTTCATTCTCACCTGTTGCAGGATTTCTTGAAAACGCTACCCCAGTTCCGCAGTCTTCACCCATATTTCCGAAAACCATTTGTTGTACATTAACAGCAGTACCCCAATTTGATGGAATATCATTTAATCTTCTGTAAGTTATTGCTCTTGGATTATTCCATGATCTAAAAACTGCTTTTACAGAGTCCAATAATTGCTCTCTTGAATTTTGAGGGAATTCTTCTCCTGTTTGTTCCTTATATATTCCTTTGAAAACCTTTACTAAATCTTCCAAGTCATTTGCATCCATATCTGTGTCTAATTTCAAACCTCTTTGAGCCTTTTTTGTATCAATAGCATCTTCAAACAAATTTTTAGGAATCTCTTTTACAACATCACTATACATTTGAATAAATCTTCTATAACTATCAAAGGCAAATCTTCTATTTTTTATAGCAAGAGTTTGAACCACTTCATCATTAATGCCTAAATTTAATATTGTATCCATCATACCTGGCATTGAGGCTCTTGCTCCTGAACGAACTGATATTAGTAATGGATTTTCTTTGTCTCCTAATTTCTTACCCACAAGATTTTCTAATTTCTCTAAACCTTCATAAATTTGTGTTTTTATTTCTTCTAAAATTTGCTCATTACTATCATAATAACTGTTACATGCCTCTGTGGTTATGGTGAATCCTTGTGGTACTGGCAAACCGAAGATTTGTCATCTCCGCTAAATTAGCACCCTTTCCACCTAGTAATTCACGCATATTACTATTACCTTCACTAAATAAATATACATACTTTTTGTCCATATTTATTTTTCCTCCTTTGTGTTTTATTTTTCCAAATTTTCTTGTAATTATAACATATTAAAATTATTTTTATATATATTTTTACTTTTGAAGTCATCCGTAAAATTTATGCTATTGAATAGTCAGAATTCTAAAACTCAATTTTATTCTGAATCCAACTTTCCAACTGCTCAATAGGAATTCTAACCTGCTCCATAGTGTCTCTATCTCTCACAGTAACTTGATTATCTTCCAAACTATCAAAATCCACAGTTACACAATAAGGAGTTCCTATTTCATCCTCTCTTCTATAACGTTTTCCAATACTTCCAGTCTCATCATAATCGCACATAAACTTCTTAGAAAGACTCTCATACACTTCATTTGCCTTATCACTTAATTTCTTAGATAATGGTAAGACTGCGACCTTAAATGGAGCTAATGCTGGATGTAAATGTAACACAACACGAGTGTCTCCCTCAGCAATCTCTTCCTCATCATAAGCATCACATAAAAACGCCAAAACGGCTCTATCACAACCTAATGATGGTTCAACAACATATGGTATATATTTCTCATTTGTTTCTGGATCCAAATAATTCATATCCTGTTTTGAAAATTCCATATGTTTTGTTAAATCATAATCAGTTCTATCAGCAATTCCCCATAATTCTGACCAACCAAAAGGAAATTTGAATTCTATATCTGTTGTACCATTGCTATAAAAAACTAGTTCTTCTTTAGCATGTTTCCTTAATCTGATACTTTCGCTTTTCATTCCTAAGCTTAAAAGCCATTGTTGACAATAATTTTCCCAATATTCAAACCATTCTAAATCAGTCCCAGGTTTGCAGAAGAATTCATACTCCATTTGTTCAAATTCACGAGTTCTAAAAGTAAAATTACCTGGAGTGATTTCATTTCTAAAAGCTTTACCTATTTGACCAATACCCATAGGAACTTTTTTTCTTGAAGTACGCACAATATTTTTAAAATTAACAAATATACCCTGACAAGTTTCTGGTCTTAAATAAATTGTTGCAGTTGAATCTTCTGTAACACCTTGAAAAGTCTTAAACATCAAATTAAATTGTCTAATGTCTGTAAACTCATGTTTACCACAGTTTGGGCAATTAATGTTATGTTCATCAATGAATTTTATTAAATCTTCGTTTGACATACCATCACCACAAATATCTTGACCATTTTCTGCTCCCCAATTTTCAATTAATTTATCGGCTCTATGTCTCGTCTTGCATGCTTTACAATCTATCAAAGGATCTGTAAAACTATCTAAATGTCCTACTGCTTTCCATACTGCTGGATTCATAAGAATTGCTGAATCAACTCCTACTGAATCTTTACGTTCTTGAATAAATTTTTTCATCCATGCTTTTTTTACATTGTTTTTTAATTCAACACCTAAAGGTCCATAATCCCATGTGTTTGCTAAGCCTCCATAAATTTCTGAACCAGGATATATATATCCTCTTCCTTTGCATAAACTAACTAATTTTTCCATGTTCTCTAACATATCAAATTCCTCCTTTTCTTTGCTAGTTACAACCATAATTTTCTGTAATAAAAACAAAAACTTTCGTCTACACTAGCCAAACTATTTGACTAGGGACGAAAGTTAATTTTCCGCGGTTCCACCCTAATTGATAATAACTACTTATTACCCTCTTTATTGATTATTAGCTCCAAAGCTCCCCATATATTTCCATTACTAATTTCCACCAATTTATTAGCTCTCTATAAGTGGAAAATATATTTTTTCTTTTTCAACGCTATTTTTTAATTGTTTATATTTTATCATATTCTCATGAAAAGTCAATTGTTTTCTTGAAATGACTTTTAATATTTTTTTAATTACAAAATCACATTTATCTTTTCATTTGACGATATTTTTTTAAATTATTGTTCAAAAAGTTTTACACAATCTTAAAACTCTCCACCATTGTCTCTACTATTGAAATTAACATATCAGTATATTTATCTCCACAATGTGCTTCAATAACAAAACATCCATCATCAGCCTTAATAAAGTAATTTATCACCGTTTCTTTCTGGTCTTTCATGGTTTCCTTATAGGCCATTATTCCGTTTATTTCTGTTTGTATAATATCATAATCAACTAAATTATCTTCCCTGTTTTTATCTAGTATTATATCATTAACCCTGTCCTCAAACTCCTCTGACTCCTTATTAATATAGATGTACACCGTATTTGAAATTAAAGAATTAAACTTATCTTTTCCATCTACAGCACTTTCAAAATAAAAGCTATCAACGTCATATTTCATTGTATATCCTAAAGAACTTTTTGCAACTTTCATTGTAATCTCTTTTTCTTCACCATTAACAGTAACCTTTTCAGTAGATTCCTTATTTTCTGATTCCAATTGAATTTGTTCATTTCCAGTAGTTACACTATCCTTGTCTTTGTTTTGTTCTTTATTAGAATTATTTACCCATATTACAATTCCAACAATCGCACCAATGATTAGAAGAAGCACAAATATAGCTCCAACAAGATTAAATTTAATAACTCTTTTTTCCATTTTTCTTATGTTCCTTTCTTTATAAATATTTTTTTATAAATTTTATTTTTCTTAATATCCAGGTTTCTCAAGTAATTTAAACATATTTGTCTTATATTTTTCTACTCCCGGTTGATTAAATGGATTCACTCCAAGCAGAAAACCAGACATAGCACATGCCTTTTCAAAGAAATAAATTAGATGACCAATTGTATCTTCATCCAATTCTTTCATTTCAATAATTATATTTGGTACTCCACCATCAACATGCGCTTGAATTGTACCCTCCATCGCCTTTTTATTTATATAACTCAATTCTTTATCAGCCAAATAATTTAAACCATCTAGATTATCATCTTCATATTGTATTGTAATATCCGATTGTTCCTTATCAACACTAAGCACAGTTTCGAATAAGCATCTTTCTCCTTCTTGAATATATTGGCCTAAAGAATGTAAATCTGTTGTAAATTCAACTCCTGAAGGAAAGATTCCTTTTAAATCCTTTCCTTCACTTTCACCATATAATTGTTTCCACCATTCAACAAAATAATGCAATTTAGGATTATAGCATGCCAAAATTTCAATATTTTTGTTATTTTTATATAAAATATTTCTTACCACTGCATACTTATAACAATCATTATATTTTAAATTTGAATCATTATATTTTTCTTGAGCAAATCTAGCACCATTCATCAATTTATCTATATCAATACCTGCAGTTGCAATAGGTAGCAACCCCACAGGAGTTAAAACAGAATATCTACCACCTACATTATTGGGAATTACAAAAGTTTCATAATCTTCTTCATTTGCAAGTTGTTTCAAAGCTCCTCTTTCCTTATCTGTTGTTACATAAATTCTTTTTTGAGCTTCCTTTATTCCATACTTATCTTCCAATAAATTTCTAAAAATTCTAAATGCAATCGCTGGCTCAGTTGTTGTTCCAGACTTAGAAATAACATTAATAGAAAAATCTTTATTTTGAAGGAACTCTACCATATCATTTATATAGGTACTACTTAAATTATTTCCAACATACAATATTTGAGGAAATTTTCTTTCCCCACTACTTTGTAAATTATAAAAAGAATTTGTTAAAGACTCTATAACAGCCCTAGCCCCTAAATAGGAACCTCCAATACCTATTACCAACAATACATCAGAACTTTCCTGAATTCTTTTCGCACACTTCTTTATTTTTTCAAACTCCCTCTTGCAAGGTTTACTAGGCAAATTCAACCATCCCAGAAATTCGTCCTTATTACTCACATTTTTATTCATTTTCATATGTATCTCTTGTACTTCCTTTGAGTAGACCATAATCTCCTTTAGAGCTATTCCACTTTTTTTAAGATTAACACTAATATTTGACACCATAATCACTCCCTCTTTAGTATATGTTATAATTCTATCCTAAATAAGTGATAATTTCAAGAGTAATTTTTCAATTCTTCTTAATTATTATTCAATGCTCACATCTCGTCATAAACCTTAGCCAAATACTTCATGCTATTCAAACACTCCTCTAAAGTATTCCCAGTAGCACCAACCTCAATTATACACGCACCACTAGACACATGATGATTATACCTAGAATTTCTAACAATAATTGGCTTAAATAAACCCGGATATAATTCATTTCCCTTTTGTACTACCTTAATAGCAAACTTCAAATTTTCCCTCCAATTATCATTCTTCAAGCCACCACCATCAGTTCCAATAACAAACATCAATCTAGCACAATATTCATCTCCTATTTTAACCTTTGGAGCATATGTATTATCACCAATTGCATCTCTATGTAAATCTATAACAACATCCGTATCTTGATATGTTTCTAATAAATTTTGAACAGTTATAAGTGACCTATCATATGAGCCATTATATGCAGGATAATCATGATAACTCTTATCATGAACTACATTATATCCATAATTTGATAAATATTTATCCAACTCATCTCCAACTCTAGCAACAGAATAATTTAAATCAGTTGTTCTATAATTCCCAGTAGACTCATAATTATATTGTTCTGTTGCAGTATAACTTTCACATGTATGAGTATGGAATATAATAATGTCCTGCTTATTAATGTCTACATTCAGATCCGTAATTTCTTCTTCTAAATTATATTTTGACTCATTCCTCAATTTTACCCCATAGATTTCACACGAAGTTTTATCTGCAACATTTGAGGGAACTACTTCAACATTTACTCCTGTTTGCGCTTCTTGTAAATCTGTTGTTTGCAATCCATTTGATTCTTCGTTTTTGCCATTATTATTGTCTTGATTGCTTTCTATAGCCGATGATTCTTGAGTATTTTGGCTTGAATCATTATCATTTTCAAAAACTTTGATGTCCGGATTTGTTGTAGCAATTGCTTTAAACATACTAAATTCATTATCCATTGTGCCTGTAATATATCCACCTTGATTTAAATTGATATTTGTATCTTCATTTCCTCTTAATAATAGGATTTCCTTTTTTAATGTGGATATAAATTTTGATGCATCAAAAGCCATATAATTATTATTCTTTCTGCCATAAAAAAAATTAGTCAAAATAGCTATTATACTGAATACAACACTAATTTTGACTAAGTATTTAACTATATCTTTTAGTGTTACAACCTTTACTTTCACTAAAAATTTCTCCTTTGCATATAATATCTTATAAATATTATATGTATGGTATAGTGAAAATAGAACTAATCTAATCTAGGTTTTAACTCTAAATATATAGGTTTTTCCTCTCTAATCATTGTAGCTTTACCATGTCCCGGATATACGATAGTTTCATCTGGTAAAACAAGCAATTTTTTTGTGATAGATTCCATAATGTCTTCTAGACTTCCAGTTGGTAAGTCTGTTCTTCCCCAAGTACCTCTAAATAAGGTGTCTCCACTTATTAAAAAGCCCTCTTGTTTGCAATACAAACAAGTTCCTCCTTTTGTATGCCCAGGAGTATGAATTACCCTAAATTCTAAATTACCCAGATGCAATAAATCACCTTCATTCAACCTTGAATCAGGTTCAAAGCTAGCATCAATTCCTAGAAAATCTGTTAAACTCATATCAGGATTTGTAAGCCCATCTGCATCAAACCTATGTATTAAAATCTTTCCGCCTTTTTTTCTTTGTAATTCACTTACTCCTCCTATATGATCTCCATGGCAATGAGTTAAATATATATACTTTACCTTAGCCTTCAAAATGTCTAACATTTCTATAATTTTATCGACTTCTGCTCCGGGATCTATAACCATTGTTTCTTTTGTTTCTATATCTTGTATTATATACACATTTGTTATCAACTGAAATGGAGTTAATACTTTTATTCTCTTTAGTATCATTTTTACAACTTCCTTCTTTATATTATTTTTTTCTATTAACCTCATATACATTATTAATTTTTCTTAAAGCCTTTAAAATATTATTTAAATCATCTAGGTTTTCTACTTCAACAGTTGCTTCTGTTACAACTGTCTTGTCTTTGTTTACTCTTGAATTAATTGCTATTAATGTAGTTTTTACAGATTGTAATTGTTTGATTATATCTGATAACAAGCCATTTCTATCATTTGCCAAAATTTCAATGTCAACATTATAATTACTTTCTAAATTATTGTACCAATATACATCAATCATTCTATCTTCTTGTGAAATTAAATCTTTTACATTAACACAATCTTTTCTATGAACAGATACACCTCTCCCTCTTGTTATAAAACCTACTATCTCATCTCCAGGAACAGGATTGCAACATTTTGATAATCTTACTAAACAATTATCAATTCCTTTTACAACTATTCCAACATTTGAAGGTTTAGTTCTTTTTATTTTTTCCTTAGATAATTCTTCAAGTGTTTGCTCTATAAATTCATCTTGATTATCTTTTTTATAGGCTTCCAACATTTTTGCAATTATTTTCGATGCTGATATTGCTCCAAACCCTACTGCTGCATACATATCTTCAATTGTATTGAATTTATATCTGTCTAATGCAACCTGAATATATTCATTTTTGAAAAATTTACTATAAGTAATTCCAATTCTCTTTATTTCTTTTTCTATTAAATTTTTTCCTTTTTCGATATTTTCAGCTCTTTGTGTTTTCTTGAACCATGATAATATTTTATTTTTAGCACCCGAACTTTTGATAAATTTTAACCAGTCACGGCTTGGTCCTTTAGATTGATCTGATGTAATGATTTCAACAATATCACCATTTTTCAAGGTTGTAATTATAGGCATCATTTTACTATTAATTTTACACCCTACCATATGATGACCAATTTCAGCATGAATCATGTAAGCAAAATCTATTGGAGTTGCACCTCTTGGTAATACTTTTATTTGCCCTTTTGGAGTAAACACATATACCTCGTCAACAAAAAGTTCTGTTTTTAAAGTATTTAAAAACTCTTGGGGATCTTGCATATCTTTTTGCCATTCTAGAGTTTCTCTAAGCCATGCTAATTTGTCTTCTTTTACAGTTACAGATGTCTTTTTATATTTGTTAGCTTCCTTATACGCCCAGTGTGCAGCAATACCAAATTCCGCTATTCTATGCATCTCCCAAGTACGAATTTGAACTTCAAAAGGAGTACCTTTAGGTCCAATTAAAGTTGTATGCAAAGACTGATACATATTAGGTTTTGGAACAGAAATATAGTCCTTAAATCTTCCAGGCATTGGATTATATAGTTCATGCACAACACCTAAGGCAGCATAGCAGTCTTTTACGTTATCCACCAAAATACGTAATGCAAATAAATCATAAATCTGGTCTAAAGATTTATTATCCCTTTGCATTTTTCTATATATACTATATAGATGCTTTGCCCTACCTGTTATTTCAGCTTTTATTTTTTGTTTCTTTAATTCCTCACTTATTTGGTCAACAATTTGATTTATAAATTTAAGCCTTTCTTCTCTTTTTTTATCTATCCCTTCAACTATTTCCCTATATTCATCTGGATTTAGATATTTAAAAGATAAATCCTCCAATTCCCATTTTAATGAATACATACCTAATCTATTAGCAAGTGGTGCATATAAGTCTTGAGTTTCTTTTGAAATAGCAATTTGCCTATCTCTTTTCAAGTACTTCAATGTTCTCATATTATGTAATCTATCAGCAAGTTTAATTAAAATTACTCTAATATCTTTTCCCATTGCCAAAAACATCTTCCTATAATTTTCAACCTGTTGTTCTTCAGCACTTGTATATTTTAAATTACCCAGCTTTGTAACACCATCCACCATTTCAGCGATTTCAGGAGAAAATTCTCTTCTTATATCTTCAATTGTAACATCAGTGTCTTCTGCTACATCATGCAACAGAGCCGCACAAATTGTAGCATCATCTAATTCAAGCTCGGCTAATATATATGCTACCTGAACAGGATGAATAATATATGGCTCTCCGGATTTTCTAAGTTGAGCCCCATGCTTTTCCTTAGCATATTCATATGCTCTCCTAATAAGTTTCAAATCACTTCTTCTATTATTCTTTTTCGTTTTTTCCAAAATATCATCAATACTAACCTCTTTTACTTCAGACATAAACAACCTCCTTTTGGGGAAATTTGTATGGTGAATTGGAAAAATTTAAGGAATGTCCCCAAATTTTTCCAATTTCCTTAATAGGATTTCCTCATATCTTTTAAATTAATTTGTACACTTTCACGTCCATTAAAGCTATTAATTTCAAGATTACCTAATACATCAACCTTATCTCCTAGTAAAAAATCACTTACTAAATATCCCATATTAAATCCAATAGCATCAATAATTAAGTTTTCATCCTTTAAAGTCAACTTTAAATGTTTTCCTTCTGATAAAGCTCTAATTGAATTAATCCTCAAGTTTTTATATATGAATATTGGCATTTTATTAGCCTCGCCAAATGGTTCTAACATATTTAATTCATTTACTATGTCTACCCCCATATCCTTAGAAGTTATCTCCTCATCTACTTTTACAATTGGAGTTAATTCTTTTATATTTGTATTGTTTACATATTCTTCAAAATCTTTTTTAAATTCATCAAACTGACCTTTTTCAACACTAATTCCAATAGCCATAGAGTGACCACCAAATCTACTTATATGTTCATCACATTTTGATAAAGCTTCGTGTAAATCAAACCCTGGAATGCTTCTACCTGAGCCTTTTCCTTCTTCCCCTTCAAAGCAAATTAATATGCTTGGTTTAAAATACATATCTGTGACTTTTGACGAAACAATTCCAATAACACCATGATGCCATTTCTCATCAGCTAATACTATACATGGTTTATCTTTTTCTGATTCTTCAATTTTAACTAACACTTCTTCAAATATTTTCTTTTCAATGTCTTGTCTTTGTTTATTATATTCATTAAGTCTTCTAGATATTTGAGTTGCTTCCACTATATTATCTGTTAAAAATAACTTTAAAGCCTCTTGCTCAAATCCCATTCTTCCACAGGCATTAATTCTTGGGGCAACTCCAAAGGATATTGTTGATGAATCTATTTTTTTATAGCCTATTGCATTTAGTAATGCTTTTAAACCTACATTTCTAGTAACCTCAACCAATTTTAATCCTAATTTTGCAATTACTCTATTCTCATCAACAAGCGGTACTATATCTGAAATTGTGCCTACACAAACTATATCTAGATATTTTAAGGATTCTTTTTCCTCTAAATTATAAACTTTGCTGATTGCCTGTATCAATTTAAAAACAACACCTACACCTGCTAATTGATTAAAGGGGTATTTATTGTCTTTCCTTTTTGCATCTACAACGGCTAAAGCCTTTGGCAAAGTCTCAGCAGGTTCATGATGGTCTGTAACAATTGTTTCTAATCCTAAACTATTAGCATATTCAATTTCCTTCAAACCTGAAATACCACAGTCTACAGTAATCATTAATTGATATTTATTATCAACTATATTTTTTATTGCCTTTTTATTTAATCCATAGCCTTCATCTAATCTATTTGGAATATAACTATCTACTTGCAAACCTCTATCTGCTAAAAATTTCTTTAATACTGTGATACTTGTTATTCCGTCAACATCATAATCTCCATAAATAATCACTTTTTCCTGATTTTCTATTGCTTTAACAATTCTATTTACCGCAATTTCCATGTCTGGCATTAAATATGGGTCATGAAAATCTTTTCTTGTTGGATTTAGAAACACACTTATTTCTTGTTTAGTTTTTAATCCTTTATTCACTATTATTGTAGATAACAGTCTACTTAAACCAAGTTCTTCTTGAACTTTTTTTACTTCTTCATCATCTTTTTCATAAAATTCCCATTTTTTGTTCATCCTTTTTCTCCTTAAAACTACATATTTTATGATATTGTATCGCACTTTTTAGTTTTTTTAAAGGGTTTTTATGAAAAAAGATGAAGTTTGCGTGGAAAGTGATACAGTTCAGGAGATCCCTCCTGAACTGTAACAACTCTATAATCTAATATTCTAAAAATTTTTATCCACACTAACTTTCCCGTAAACTCCTCCTCCACCAGATTGAATATCAACATTTCCAATACAAGCATTCATTATATTATTAGCAACTTTAGCTCCTACAACACCTTCAATATCATCTTTTGATAATTTATGAAGCACATTCATTTCTGTTTCAAAATTATTCAAAAGTTTGTCTATTACCTTAGGTCCAACACCCGGTATAAATGTCAACGGAATTTGATATATATATGGTGGTCTAAAAGTTGGGCTTTGTGTTTGAGGTTTGTCTTTTATAATCTCAATTCTATCAAATACTCCCATAGTTATATTTGAACTGTCACAATCTTTACATTTTAATACTGGAGCATTTCCTTCTATTCTTTTACCACATTTTTCACAATAAGTTCTGTGATACTTACCCAACTTTGGATCTAGTCCATAATTAGCAAGTATTTTCCTTCCATCTTCATTATTTATTGCTTTCACAATTTCTTTAAAACTAATATCCTTCACTAAAATTTTATTATATTCTCTAGCAATTTTAGGTAAAGAATGTGCATCAGAATTTGTTAAAAATGATTTATTCTCTAATTCTGATATTTCATCTGCTAGGTAAGTGTCAGAACTTAACCCTAATTCTATAGCAGGTATTTTATCGAATTTTTCTTTGAAAATTTTAGATAATCTATCTGTACAGTTTCCGTAAAAACTTTTATGTGGTGTGAATGCATGAGCTGGGATTAATACACCGTTATATTTTTCAACTATGTCTACCAAATCATATGCCGAAATATCAGCTCTTTGTGAGCTTAGTGTGATATTTTTTATGTGCATGCTCATTTCCTTTGAAAAAGCCCTAATATCTTTTAAAGTTGGAAAATAACATAAGTTATGTGCACTTCCTGTTTTTCCATTATCATTAACCTCTGAAGTTTCTATTTCACTTCCTAATATAATACATACCTTATCTTTATAAATTATTCCTCCATCCTCTATTTCATAAGCTTCACCTGTTTTCAAAAAATTTTCAATATCTTCTATAACATAAGGTGATGCACAATCTATGATTCCTACAACATTTATCCCTTTTCTATCAGCACATTCTTTTGCTATGTTTGCAAAGTTTAGGGACCTTGCTGCTGTTATTTTTATTGGTTTTCCATTTTCTGATCTTCCAATATGTACATGTAAATCTGCAAATATTTCATTCATTTTTTTCATCCTCTCATATCATTATCATATTTTTAGTATAATCCAAATTTGCCATAGAATCATATCTGTATCCTAGTGTATATACATCAGTAGCAAATATATCAAT
The DNA here is from genome assembly GCA_947624525.1 of uncultured Clostridia bacterium. Classification (GTDB taxonomy): domain Bacteria; phylum Bacillota; class Clostridia; order TANB77; family CAG-508; genus CAG-492. Next base: position 41,029 of record CANQKT010000001.1, read on the forward strand.
TTCTAGCATTCTTTTATAGGTTTTATTGGTATTATTATCCATAAACCTTTTAACTGAGGTTATTACTTCCATTTTAGGATTATTTTGAGATATTCCTGATAGTAACATTTTACCTCTTTCATTAAAGCCTAATACTCTAGCATATGGAACTACTTTTTTTGCATTCATAATATCTTTTTTAGTTATTCCAAGCAGTGCAAAAATCAATATTCTTTGGATTCTAGTTTGCGTATACCTCTTTGTTTTTACAATATTTATAAAATCTTTTATATTATTACAAAAATTTGCTGCATTCTTTATTGTGTTTTCTAGTCCTTCGTTTACATCTGGCAATTCTGCTATTTGGTCAATGGTCATTTTTCTTAAGGTATAGAAAATTTCTTTTTCAAATCTTTGTAAATCAAACACTATATTACCTAGTTCATGCTCTTTTAACAATGTTTCATAGCATGGACGTGGTACTACCTTTATTACATCTTGAAAATCTTTATTAATTAACATCTTTCTAATGGCTGTTGCACTTGCAAAATCATCAACAATAAAATTATCATTATAGTAGACTTTTTCTCTTTTAATAGCCACAGGTGTAATATTACTTTTTAGTTTTTTTAGTGCCTTTAAATATTCTACTCCCAATATATTATTTGAATTATTTAATATATCTTTATATCTAACATCATCATTTAAATATTTTATTAGTGCCTTTTCTCTTGCCTTTGGAAAAGATATTCCTTGTTTTAATTCTTCTCTTAATAAATTTGAAAATTCTCTTGGCTCATCTGTTATTATGTTTGCAATATTATTTAAAGCTGCAAAATCATCTGTTTCTGTTCCAAAAGAAATTGTATCTACAATATTTAGATTTTCAAGAAGCCTTACAGCACCTCCGAGCAAAACTTTCTGCACTTGATACACTATAAACTGTTGGCAATTCTAAAACAAGATCAACTCCATTTACTAATGCCATTTGAGCTTTTGTCCATTTGTCCACTATTGATGTGTTTCCTCTTTGTACAAAATTCCCACTCATAACGCAAACTACATATTTTGCACCAGTTAGTTCTTTGGTCTTTTGTAAATGATACAAATGTCCGTTATGAAAGGGATTATATTCGGAAACCACTCCTAAAACCTCACTCATAAGTTCCTCCTTTCGTTGCATTTTAGATACTATTTAACACTTTTTTAACATAACTCACTACAAATCACTGTAGTGTGGTTTGATTCAATAGTTATGTAATACCGTTAAATAACTACTGAATCAGACGGCTTATTGCAAAAGTACTAAATAGTATCTCATTTTTCTTTGTTTCTCTAAAAAACTCTTGTGTATAAAAAACTTTACTGTTATAATATCATAAACACAGAAAAAATCAATATGAAAACAATTAAAATTTTTTGAAATTTAGGAAGTGAGGCATTATAATGGAAGAAGTTACAATATATACAGATGGAGCCTGTTCTCGGTAACCCCGGTCCAGGTGGTTGGGGTAGTGTTTTGATGTATAAGGGAAATAAAAAAGAAATCTCTGGTGGGAGTCCCAGCACTACAAATAACATTATGGAGATTACTGCTGTTATAGAAGGATTGAAAATGCTTAAGTTTCCGTGTAAAGTGAAGCTTTATAGTGATAGTGCTTATGTAGTTAATTGTTTTAATCAAGGATGGATTTATAATTGGATTAAAAAGGGTTGGAAAACTGCAAATAATGAGCCTGTTAAAAATAAGGAACTTTGGGAGGAATTATATAGTTTGACTAAGCTTCATAAGGTTACTTTTATAAAGGTTAAGGGACATAGTGATAATGAGTTTAATAATAGATGTGATGAGTTAGCTAGATCTGCCATTAAAAAATTTTAGAGTACTATATGATAAGTTACAGTTCAGATGCCTAAATTCTCCATAATTTAACCTTTATAATATGTTGCCGAGAGAAATAAAATAATAAAAATAAAAATTTCTGAAAACGTAATCTACTGGTCTAACAGTTTCAGAAATTTTTATTATTTTATTTCTTCGAATAAATGTGTTGCTTTAAAGGTTATGGAAAGTTTCAGTTTATATTTCTTTTATTCCGTTCTTAGTGCCTCCACCGGATCCTTTTTACTAGCTACTTTTGATGGTATCAATCCAGCAATTACAGTAAGCATAATACTTATTATAACCAGTATTATCGCTCCAATCACAGGTAACTTAGCTATTCCAGAAACATCTGCTAATGATTTAATTATTGCATTTATCGGAATGTTTAATATAAGCGTAACTAATATTCCTATTAACCCTGCAGTTAACCCTACAATAAGAGTTTCAGCGTTGAATACTCTAGAAATATCCTTTTTAGATGCTCCTATTGCTCTTAAGATACCTATTTCTTTCGTTCTTTCTAATACTGAAATATATGTAATTATTCCAATCATTATTGAAGACACAATCAATGAAATTGAAACAAATGCTATTAACACATAACTAATCATATTAACTATTGTAGTAACTGATGACATCATCATTCCTACTAAATCTGAATAAGTTATAACATTTTCCTCTTTTCCCAAATCTGTTTGTTTGTTGTTGTATGCCTCTATTTCATTAGAAATCGTTTCTTTTGCTTCAAAATCTTTAGGATATATATTTATAGTTGATGGTTTATTTAAGTCTACTGAACCTAGAGTTAATAAAACTGTTTCATAAGTCGCATCACTATTATTTGTATAACTTGATATAAAAGTTGCTAATTCTTCTTGGCTTAGCTGTGACATGTATGTTTTTTGTTCATCACTCATTTGATCAAAATTAAATGATGATGTCATTGTTGACTGGTTTAGTTGTTCATCACTTACAAAAGGTGCTCCTGTAAATACATTAATCTCTGGATTTTCCTTTTGTTCTCTTACAATTTCGGCTTCATTTACTTTATTTATTACATATTCTGTTAATTGCTTAGTATAACCAATTTCACCTGAAGTTGTTTGTATATTGCTTTCTTCTTTTGGTCTTATAATCCCTACAACATTAATATTATCCGCTTCTTGTATTTTGGTCTTCATATATTCTTCATCATTTGATTTATCTAGCCAAATACCATTTGTTTTTTCATAATAATCTGAATTTAATAATAGCTTATATGATAAATTTAATAGCTCATCATATGTGTATGAAGTTACCTCTTTTTTTTGTACTTCTTCACCATTTTGTATAGATGTAATCATTTCTTTTAATTCGCTCTGATCTTGTAATCCCAATGCATATAATGCGTAATCACTAATTTCATTATTTTTATCAACTATTAAAACAACTTCATTATGATTTTCCGGCATTTTTCCAGCTAATATATCGTATTGTGATAATAATAAATCTTTATTATCTATTAACTCTCTCCATACGTCGGTAGTGCCAAAAGACATAGAAGCCATCATTGAATTATTAGATGTTTGAGTATCTTGTGCTGGTGCAAAACCTATACTACTCATTACTGTACTAGGGTTTACCTTAACAATTCCATTTGAGGTATCTTCTTTATATAGATTCAGATCTAAATTGTAACTGTATTGAATAGCATTTGCATTATCTCTTATTACAGAATTTTCATTTTCTATATAGTTTTTGAACTCCTCTAAATTATTTGTTTTCATTTTAGTTGATAATGTACTTAACATATTTCCCATAATATTATGTGAATATATCTTTCCGTCTTCATTATTTTTATCAGTTGGAGTTCCCTCTTCCATCATTGCTGTCATCATACTAGAAAGTTCTACACTTTCTTCTTGTATAGTAATTGGATATGAAGACAAAGTATCTTCCTGAACCTTTTGTATGTAATTTTGTATACCATTAGAAAGAGATAAGATAAGTGCAATTCCAATTATCCCAATACTTCCAGCAAATGCCGTTAAAAGCGTTCTTCCTTTTTTTGTCATCAAATTATTTAAGCTAAGTGATAATGCAGTTAAGTAGTTCATTGACGTTTTTCCACTTTTAGCTGTTCTATTTTCATTTTTTCTATCTTCATCTGTATATGGATTTGAATCATCTACTATCTTTCCATCTAAAATTTTTACTATTCTTGATGAATATTTTTCCGCTAGTTCTGGATTATGTGTTACCATTATTATTAACTTGTCTTCTGATATTTCCTTTAATATATTCATTATTTGAATACTTGTCTCTGTATCAAGTGCTCCTGTTGGTTCATCAGCTAAAATTATATCTGGATCATTTACTAATGCTCTTGCTATAGCCACTCTTTGCATTTGTCCTCCAGACATTTGATTTGGCTTTTTATTAATTTGATCTTTTAAACCTACTTTTTCTAGTGCATTTATTGCTTTTTGTCTTCTTTCCCTTTTAGAAACTCCTGACAATGTAAGTGCTAATTCGACATTAGATAATACAGTTTGATGTGGTATTAAATTATAATTTTGGAATACAAACCCGACTGAATAATTTCTATAAGCATCCCAATCTTTGTCTTTGAACTCCTTTGTAGATTTACCATTAATAATTAAATCACCACTAGTATATCTATCTAAGCCACCTATAATATTTAAAAGGGTAGTTTTTCCGCACCCACTTTGTCCTAATATGGATACAAATTCACTTCTTCTAAATTCTAAATTTATTCCCTTTAAAGCTTGAACTTTCATATCTCCTGAAAGATAATCTTTTGTAATGTTTTTTAACTTTAACATTATATTTCTCCCTTCTACACAACTTCTCTTTCATATTGTGTTCTGATAACACCATTAGTGACTCTTTGGGCTCGAATATTGTTAGATTTTAACTTTGGCATATTTGCTTTTTGTACTGCTATTCTTTGTTTCATTCCTATTTGTCCTTGATTTCTCACTATATAAAAAATTAGTTTCCCTTCATAGTTGACTGGAATTTCCAATTTTTTCCTCCTGCTATCTTGAATATTATAATACATCCTCAAGATTTTTACAAGTAATTTTCTAACTTAAAAGCATACTCCTAAAATATTACAATATTCCACCAAATTAACATATACCTCTCAGCAGCCTAACCAAGGAAAAAGTATAAAATGACAACAAAAAGTGGAATTCCAAAAAAAATAAAAAATTCCACTTTATGTTACTTCATTCTTTGATTTCTCTCGAAAGTTTATTAATTGCCTTAGTTTCAATTCGTGATACATACGAACGAGAAATTCCCAAATATTTAGCAATTTGATTCTGAGTTCTTGGTCTTTGACCATCTAAGCCGAAATCTCATCTCTAATATCAACTTCTCACGATCTTTTAAAACTTCCTTCATCTTTTCATATAATTTTTTTATTTTGAATTTTAAATCTACTTCATCTTCAATGCTTCTCTCATCATTTTCAATTACTTCTTGTAATGAAACAGTATTATCGTCTTTATCCTTACCAATAGTATCTTCTAAATATATTTCAGCACCCAATTTTTTCGTAGCTCGCAAATGCATTAATACTTCATTTTCTATGCATCTAGAAGCATATGTAGCAAGGCGAACACCTTTATTAGAATCAAAGCTTTTTATTCCTTTTATCAAACCAATTGTGCCTATTGATATTAGATCATCTTGTTCTATATTTGAAGTAGAGTACTTTTTACATACATGTGCCACTAATCTTAAGTTTCTCTCTATCAAGATATTTCTTGCTTCCTCATCTCCATGTTCATATTTTTCTATATACATTTTTTCTTCTTCAGAAGAAAGTGGCTCTGGAAATAGACTGTTATTAGATATGTATCCGACTACAAAAATTGCACTTTTTAGAAACGCAATAAATCCTGAAATCCAAAGAGTTAACATATATTTACCTCCAATTTAATCTATATAAATATATGTAGTTTCTATTTTTTTGTGCATGACCTTATAGAAGTTTTTTTCAAAAGATTTTTTTAATTACAGCGAACATACTATATAAACTAATGCAAAATACATTGCTCATTATTCCATATATGCTATCATTACTTCCTGTTTTGGGCAATTGCTTTTTGACTACTGTATGCTCAATTTTTTCTGGAATCTTTATTTTTTCATTTTCTATATGAACTTCTCTCACATTTCCATATGTTACGTCTACAACAATTTCTTCATTTGAAAGTATGTATTCATTATCTGTTTCCACTTCGACTATTTTATACTTTCCAACAATGAGATTTTCAAAATTTAATTCTCCATTTTCATCTGTTTTTCCCTCTTGTATCACATTATTTTTTTCGTCTTTTAGTTGAAATTTTACATTTGCTAGTTTGATTTCTTTGTTATCTTTATCTGTTTTTATTATTTTTATGCCACCTTTTTTTCTCTCGTTTTCAAACTGTATGGTCGTTATTTCATCTTCCTTTAATGTAACTGTTTCAGTCTTTTCATTTAATACATATGTATCTAGAGTTTTTACTTCCTGAACCTTATAATTTTGGTTTATTGGAAGTTTTTTACTAATTGCTTCACCATTTTTGTCTGTTTTTAAAGACTCAACCTCTTTTCCTTTTTCATCATATATTTTAAATTCAACTCCTGGTATTCTAATCTTATTATTATCTTTATCAATTTTTATGACTTTGATGCTTCCTCTTTTTAACTCGTTTTCTATTTTTATTTCTTTAGCTTCATTATACTTTAATTCTACTTTTGTTTCATTTGTATTTAATTTATAATTTCCTATAGTAGCAATTTCCTTTATTGTTAATGTCCCTGGTCTTTGGTTAGTTACCATTATTTTTCCATTTTTATCTGTTACAAATGTGTTGACTGTACCTTCTGTAGATGTTATTTGAAACTTTACTCCTTGTATTGGATTTTGTGTGTCCTTATCTACTTTTAAGATTGTTAATTTTGACTTATTAGTTTCTACATAAATTTCTGATTGTGCATTAACTTCCGAATATGAATTATTACATAAAGCATAATCTTGAAAGCCCTCTATTGATGATGCTCCAAAATATATTGGATAATTTTTTTGTTTTGCTCTTATTGTAACTTTACCTTTTATGTCTTTTGAAATACTATTTTTAGGAATCATTATTTTAAATTTTTCTCCACCTCTAAAACTTTGCTTTTCTTTTCCGCTCTCATCTGATACATAGGAACCTTGTGGTAATCCCTCTATTTTGTCAATTATATATTCCGATATTTCTGAAGCTGATTCTACTATAAAGGTTTGAGAGTAAAAATTGTTGCTATCTTCTTTACTTTCTGATGTACTCTTAATTGAAATATTTAAAAATTGATTTCTTGTTTCTGTTCCATTTAGTCCAATATCAATTAAATTAAACATTGCATTTAAGGTTTTTTCTCCTCTTCTTTGTATATCCCCTAAATTCTCACCATTAATGGGAAATTTTCCAACACTATATAACTCTTTTGCTTGAGCTAATGTATATCCTCTTAAGATAGAATTTATGGCTTGCATTGTAGCAAAGTAAGCATCATCTGCAGTTTCTACACCAAGATCTGATATTGATTTAGTTGGGTAACCATTTTTAAGTACTCTCCAAATCACATCATTATTCAATAATTCTGTTATTTTTACTGGATATGTATCTTTCTCTCCAGATACATATCCAACACCTGGCAACCCTGGATCTAAGCAGTATGCTATATATCTCTGTCCATCAGTGTCTGTATAAAAGGTTTGATTATATGTTAAATATATCCATCTACCTCCATTCCATTTTTGTACACAATAATATCCTTTTTCTCCTCTTTCTAAATTTTTTGTTTCACCTATATTAGCAGCATTTACTGATGTTAACACTGAAAATAATTGCATTATTAACATTACTAATGCTACCAAAATCCCTAAAATTTTAAATTTTTTCATTAATTTTACATCCTTTCTCATTAATATATCTGTAAATTTGTTCAAAACATTACATTTTTTATAATTCAATTCCTCTAACACATAGCCTAGCATTAGGTTTACCATTTATACATGTTATTAGTGTTATTGTATTTTTCTCATTTGTTCCCTGATTTTTGTTTTTCAAAACCATAGACCAGTCTGTACTTTCTATTTGTTTTATACTTTCAACTTTATATTTCTTAGTTCCTAATTTGGTAGTATATTCAATCTCATCAGCTATATTAAGAGTATTTATTTTTTCAAAATAATGGGCACTTGTCCCACTATTATGAGATGCTAAAGACACATTTCCATTCCAATAATCACTTTCTGTAAAATGTCCAATTGAAGTTCTCATAACTTCTTGTGATGTACCTTCTTTTATTGGAGCTTCTACTTGCAGTTTTGGAATTTTTAAAACTCCTATAATTCCCATATTGTCAGTAGTTTTTAATACATCCTCATTTGAAACTTGACATATGCTTTCTGGTAAAGTTGCATTATTATTCACAAGCTTTTCAACAAATTTATTATGCATTAATATATTTGAGTTATTTATATTACTATCATCTTCCATTAGTGAATACGCCATGTCTAAGATTTTTTCTGATTCTTTCATGTTTTTGCTATAGGTTAATTTACACAAATTTAACTCTAAAAAACATATACTAATACATAGTATAATTCCAACTAAAATAGTAATTGCAAATTTTTTCAAATGTCACCTCCTAAGTTAAATATGAATTTTTAATTTTGGAAATTTTTAATAAGAGATTTTCCTAAAATAAAACTTATTTATTGATTAAATCTTTTTGAATTTTGAATTTGTAATATAATTTTATTGACTAAAAATGTTCAACAAATAATATTCAAGCATTTTTTAAAAAATCTATATAGATATTTAATACATTTATAATAACACGCAAAAAAAATATAGTCAAGCAAAATCGTTCGACTCTGCTCGACATTTTTCGCATATATTTTAATTTATTTCCGTTGTGTACTCACACCTCTATTTTTTTCTCCTAAGAATCCATCCTTCCTGACATCTTATAGGTAACCTCATTTTTACGCCTTGCCCAGCTACACCAGGATTAATATGATCGATTTTCTCATCAGTCTCCTCGTCCCACAATTGCTCTATTTTAAAAGTAATCGTCTCAATCTGTCCAGGCACAATAATTTCCATCTCATCTCCAATTTTTAATTTATTCTTAATCTCAATCAAACTCTTTTCCTCATCATATTGTAGCACAATCCCACCAAACTCATAATTAGCATTATACTGTTTACCCTCATATTCTTGGAAATCTTTATTATTTCTATCATTAAAATAAAAAGTAGTTAGACTTCTGGTTTTTGTTTTTTCTAATTCATTCATATATTTGGAATAATCATAATTTTCTGGATCAGCCATATAATCATCTATTGCATTTCTATAAGCATTTACAACAGAGGCTAAATAATAACTAGTTTTCAATCTACCTTCTATTTTCAAGCTATCTACTCCCATTTCAATAATTTCTGGGATTTCTTTAATTAAGCATAAGTCTTTAGAAGAAAAAATATATGTACCTTTATCATCAGCTTCAACAGGCATCAACTCTCCTGGATTATTATGTTCCTCAACGTACAAATTATAGGCCCATCTACAACTTTGAGCACAATCACCTAAATTTGCACTTCTTCCCGCAAGAAAATCGCTTAAAAAACATCTTCCAGAATATCCAAAACAAATTGCACCATGTACAAAAATTTCAGTTTCCAATTTGCTTGGAGTATTATCTATAATTTCTTTAATTTGACTCTTATGCAACTCTCTTGCTAAAATAACTCTTTCTGCACCATTTTTATACCAAAAATTTGCGGTATGGCTACTTACTATATTAGCCTGTGTGCTAATATGGATGGGGATATTAGGAGCAACTTCTTTTATTGCTTCAACAACTCCTCCATCAGCTACTATCACGGCATCAACACTTAATTCCTGCAATATTCTGGCTTGTTTTTTTATTTCCTCATAACTATCATCCCATGCGTAAATATTTATTGCTGTATAAACCTTTTTTCCAATTGAATGAGCATATTTAATTGTTTTTACTAAATCATCATCCTCCATTTCGGCTCTTGTTCGTAAAGACAAAGCAGATGTTCCAGCATATACTGCATCTGCGCCATACAAAAACGCAATTTTTGCCTTCTCAAAAGAACCTGCTGGAGCTAATAATTCTGGTTTTTTCATTTCTTTAATTCCTTTCTACAATTTTTTCTAAACTATAACTCCTATTATACACCCTATCTCCCATTCTGTTCAATACCTTTCTTCATACATTACTATATATAAAAATTTATGTAACTACGAAATTCTCTCCCTATAAAAGCATAAATTTTCCATATTTACAATTTACAAATAATATTATATACTTATCTAAAAAGAAATAGTCATAAATAATAAACAATAAAATTGGAGGAATATATGGAAAATAATATTTTACTAAATAAACCATCAAAATTAATGAAACTCACACCACATGTGTTTTGTTTTTTCATATTTTCATTTTTTGGATGGGTGCTTGAAACTATATTTTGCTACTGCTTATACGGTGAAATAATAGAAAGAGGCTTTTTAAATGCTCCTATCTGTCCAATATACCGGTACAGGTGCACTTATATTAACAGTCTACTTAGATCATAGTAATAATAAAAATGATTATATAAAATTATTCATTTTATTTACAATTATATTTTCATTTTTCGAATACTTGGTTGGCTTTACCTTAGAATGCTTATTTGCAGAAACATGGTGGGATTATTCATACAGCAAATACAATTTATCAGGAAGAATAACTGCATTAAACTCTTTTTTATGGGGTGTAATTACAGTAATATTTGCACGTTTTATTTACCCATTAATACAAAAATTTAGGGAAAAAGTTATATATAAAATACCATATACTGTTCAAATTGTATTAGCAATACTCCTTATTTCTGGTATTTTAGTAGACTTTATCTTATCATGTATCAAATATTTAAGCTAAAAGTTCTTTATTTTTATGATTAACACTTGAAGCTAAAGAATGTTATAATTTTACATTATAACATTCTTTAGCTTCAAGTGTTAATCCACTGCTTTCTTATAGCTAATAGCTAGTCCATCTCCTACCTCTAGAATTTGTGTATCTAAATTAGAATCCTCATTAACTCTAGCTATGTATTCTCTTAAATTTCTAACAGCAGTACGTTGTTTATGCTTATTATAATCACTCATAACATAGCCTTTATATAAAACATTATCAGCTATTATAACACCATTATTTTCTAACATACGTAAAGCTTGTTCTAGGAAGAATGGATATTTACCCTTTGCTGCATCTATAAATACAACGTCATATTTTTTATCTAATGTTGGTAAAATATCCACCGCATCCCCCTCATAAAGATTTATCTTGTCTTGTACTCCAACCTTAACAAAGTTTTGCTTTGCCTCTTCTATTCTTTCTTCATCTCTTTCTATTGTGTCAATGCTTCCTCCCTCTTGTAAATATTCTGAAAAGCACATTGCTGAATATCCTACTGCTGTACCAATTTCAAGAAGCTTTTTAGGCTTTATCTTTGTTAAAATCTTTACTATTACTTCTAATGTGTCATCCATTATTATTGGAATATGATTTTGTATTGCTCTTTCTTTTATAATCATTAATTCTTCTTTATTCATATTATCATCCTTCTATTATATTGTTAATAATTATGTAAAACTACTGACACATAGTTTGTTTAAACATTTGCTATTCCTCAACTTTCTTAAACATGTCTTTACCAACTCCACATAATGGGCATACCCAATCAGCTGGTAAATCTTCAAATTTTACACCTTCAACTTCCTCATCATAAATATAACCGCAAACTGTACATTCGTATTTTGCCATAATAAATTCCTCCTTTTATAATATACTTAAGGTTTAAAGTTAACCTTAAAACTTTATATTATGTCACTTGCGTGATATAATTTTATAATTTTTTTGAGGTTTAACTTAAAATATTTTCTGCTAACTCCTCAAAACTACTAATAGTCACATCATTCATTTTAGTTCTAATAGTGACTATAGGTTCGCAAATTTCAATATTTTTCATTTCATCAATGATACTTTTCATACACTTTGCTGCAGTGGGTGCCCATGTACCATTTTCTACTATTCCTATCTTTCTATTTTGATAATCTTTACTTTTTAATTGATGCAAAAAATTTCTCATTGGTGGAAATACATCGAAATTATAACTAGATGCTGCAATTATCATTTTATCATATCTAAAAGCATCTTCAATTGCTTCTGCAAAATCGTCTGTTACCAAGTCAGTCAATACAACTTTTTTTGCTCCTTTTTGTTTTAATATTTCCCCTAGTCTTTCAGCAGCTTTTTTTGTATTTCCATGTATTGATGAATATGCAATAAAAACACCATCATCTTCTGGCTTATAGCTACTCCATATATCATATTTTCCAATATAAAATTCTAGATTTTCTTTCAATATTGGTCCATGTAATGGGCATATTATTTTTACGTCTATTGTGGCTAATTTTTTCAATAATGCCTGTACTTGCATTCCATATTTTCCAACTATGTTAAAATAATATCTACGAGCTTCACAGGTCCAATCTTCATTTGTATCTAAGGTTCCAAATTTTCCAAAACCATCTGCTGTAAATAATACTTTTTCAGTTTGTTCATATGTAACCATAACCTCTGGCCAATGAACCATTGGTGCCATGAAAAATTGTAAAGTGTGTTTTCCTATATTTAAAGTATCTGCTTCATTAACCACAACTTTTCTTTCTTCTATATCTCCTATTTCAAAAAACTGAGGTAAAAAAGCAAAGGTTTTTAAATTCCCCACTATCTTCATTTCTGGATACTTATCAGCCAATAACTTAATATTTGCAGAATGATCAGGTTCTAGATGCGAAATGACCAAATAGTCTGGCTTCCTTCCATCTAATTCTTCCTCCAAGTTTTTTACCCATTGTTGTGTTGCTCTTTCATCTACAGTATCCATAACAACTACTTTTTCATCCTTTATTAAGTATGAATTATAAGACATTCCGTTTGGTACAACATACTGACCTTCAAATAGTCTGATATCTTTGTCATCAACACCTATATATTTTATTGCTTCAGATATCTCTATATCTTTCATAAATAATTACCTCCTATCTTATTTCACTTGCATTATACCAAATGCCCATTTCATGTATTTCTACTTTTAGACATTTTACTGCAAGCTCCAAGCTTTAAAACTCCATACACAATTACAAATGGTACTATCATCTGTATTACAACCATTAAAGGTGTAAATAGCTTTCCTGCCCAATGATATAAAACTGAAATAGGCATTCCCGGAAAATCTTGTGATATGAACATTAAATTACTTCCAGAAATTGAATTGACAATATATGCTAGAACACAAACTAACAAAATTAGGCTAGCATAGTATTTCAAATCCGACATTTTAAGTTTTATATACTTAAATTTATTTATAATAATCCCTAAATAAACCATAATTCCATGGAAAGAGAAACTGTGTAGGCTAATAAAGTGTAGCATTGGATACTCTGGCAATGAGGTGGTTGGAAATATAAGAAAAACCAAGCCACCAACAATTCCTCCTGTTGCTAAAAATACATCTCCTATTTTTTGGACTACACCTTTTCCAAACGAGCTAAAAGCACCCGCATATAACAATATACTACAGTAATATAATGGCACAACTTTGTTCAGATTTTTTCCTTGTCCAATGGAAATAGTATATATAATTTTAATTATTTCTAAAATCCATATTACTATTGTTAAATTTCTAATTATTTTTTTGATATCTTCTCTTTTCTCAACTTTTGTTTTTTTAACAGCTAATGCTATGCCTGCAATTGTAATTAAAAACAAAATCAAGTGTTTAATATTGAATAAACCACATGGTTTATATGTTCCTGGTTTTGATAAAAACATTTTTTCTCCCTACTGAGCCGCATTTCTACGAGCTTCTCTTTCTCTTGTTTTACTATCTAAAATAACTTTACGTAATCTAATATTTAAAGGTGTTACTTCAACCAACTCATCCTCTGCAATAAATTCAATTGCTTTTTCTAATGAAAATTGTAATGGTGGTACCAAACGAAGAGCATCATCAGAACCTGAAGCTCTAGTATTTGTTAAATGTTTTTCTTTACATACATTTATTGCTATATCTTCATTTCTTGAATTTATACCAACTATCATACCTTCATAAACCTCAACACCAGGTCCTATTAATAACTCTCCTCTTTCTTGAGCATTATATAATCCATAGGTTACAGATGTACCTGGCTCAAATGCTACTAAAACACCTCTTGTTCTTGATAAAATTTCACCTTTATATGCCTCATAACCTTCAAAAAGACTATTCATTGTTCCTTCACCTTTTGTGTCTGTTAAGAATTCTGTTCTATAGCCAATTAAACCACGTGCTGGAATTTTAAACTCTATTTTTGTGTGTCCTACTTCAGCTGGTTCCATGTTTATCATTTCAGCCTTACGTCTTCCTAACTTCTCAATTACTGTTCCTATTGAATCATCTGGTACATTAACAACCAATCTTTCTATTGGTTCACATTTGACACCATCTATTTCTTTTATAATAACTTTTGGGCGAGAAACTAGTAATTCGAAACCTTCTCTTCTCATTGTTTCAATCAATACTGACAAATGTAATTCACCACGACCACAAACCTCAAAACTGTCTGGTGAGTCCGTTTCTTTTACACGCAAACTTACATTTCTTTCTAGCTCTTTAAATAATCTATCTCTAATATGTCTTGATGTAATATATTGCCCTTCTTTTCCTGCTAAAGGTCCATTATTTACACTAAATGTCATAGAAACTGTTGGTTCATCTATATCTACAAATGGTATCTTATCTGGATTGTTTATATCACAAATTGTATCACCTATATTTATGTCCGCAATTCCTGATAAAGCAACTATGTCACCTGCTTGTGCTTCATCAACTTCTACCTTTTTTAATCCAACATATGTAAACAATTTTGCGATTTTTCCTTGTACATTTTTATCTTGTTTACAAATAGAAATTGGCATACCATTTTTTATAGTTCCTCTTTCAATTCTTCCAACAGCTATTCTACCCAAATAATCATCATAATCAATGTTTGAAACCAATAATTGAGCTGTTCCATCCATATCACATTTTGGTGGTTCAATTGTATTAATAATTGTATCAAATATACAATGAACATTATCACTTTCATCCTCTAAATGCATTTTTGCTATACCATTTTTAGCAGAAGCATAAATAACAGGGAAATCTAATTGTTCATCACTTGCATCTAGCTCTATAAATAATTCCAAAACTTGATCTACAACTTTTAATGGATTTGCACCGGGTCTATCTATTTTGTTTATTACGACTATTGGTTTCAAATTAGCAGCTAAAGATTTCTTCAAAACCTCTCGTGTTTGAGGCATTGGTCCTTCAAATGCATCAACTAATAGTAAAACACCATCTACAGTTCTTAAAACCCTTTCCACCTCTCCTCCAAAGTCAGCATGTCCTGGAGTATCTACTATATTAATTTTTATTCCATTATACATAACTGATGTGTTTTTAGATAGAATTGTAATTCCTCTTTCTTTTTCCAAATCATTTGAATCCATTACTCTTTCAGCAACTTGTTCATTTTCTCTAAATATATGGCTTTGTCTTAATAATGCATCTACTAATGTTGTTTTTCCATGATCAACGTGTGCAATTATTGCAATGTTTCTTATTTTTTCGTTATTCATCTTAAAATCTATCCTTTCCCTTTTTATTTACATTTTAAATTTTTATTTCATAGCAGGCCAATTACAAATAATAACAGAACATATCTCTAAGCATTACATTAGCCAAGCATTGATTATTAATATCAATAACTTGGCAATATTTTTATTCTTCAACATCTATTTTATTTTTTTCAGAAACTTCTTCTGAATTAACAGTTACATTTTCTAAATTATTTTCCCTTTCAACATCAGAATTATTATTTGCTTCTTCTATAAACTCATTTGATGTTCCTTCTAACTCTCTTATAGAAAGTTCAACTTTTTTATTTTCTAAATCAATATTTATTATTTTAGCATTAACCTTTTGTCCGACTTTTAGTACTTCCTCTGGTTTACTAATTCTTTTTTCACTTATTTGAGAAATATGTACTAGTCCTTCAATACCTTTATCTATTTTTACAAATGCTCCAAAAGGCATTAAGTTAGCTACTTTCACAGTAACTATATCATTAACTTTGTATTTTTCACCAAATACGTCCCATGGATTTGCACCTTTTTTGTCGTACTCTAATTTCAATCTTTTATTTTCTTTGTCAAATTCTAAAATTTTTACTTTTATTTCTTGTCCAACCTGTACAATATCACTTGGCTTTTTATCTCTTTCCCATGTCATTCCTGATATGTGCAACAAACCTTGAATTCCATTAATATCTACAAAAGCCCCATAGGAACTCAAACTTGTTACTGTTCCTTTATACATTTTTCCTACTTCTACATTATTCCAAAATTCATTTTCTCTTGCTTGTTTTTCTTCATCCAATAATATTTTTATTGAACCTATAACTTTTCTAGCTGCTTCATCATATTCAATTACTCTAAAGGTAACTTCTTTTCCTTTATAGTCTTCTGTTTTTTTATCTCTTGGTATGGCTGATTGAGATAAAGGAATAAATATCCTTATACCCCTATAGTCAACTATTAAACCATTATCATTTACAGATGTTACTTTCTCAGTAAATATACAGTTATTTTTTACTTTGCTTTCAAATTCTTGTTTAATAATTTTTGAATTAGCTTTTTTTGATGACAAAAGCACATTTCCTAAACCATCATTTAATTTTAGTACATCAGCTGTTATTCTATCTCCTACCTTATATAATTTCTTTGGATCATCATCTTCATTATAAGAAAATTCTGTTCTTGGAATAATTCCATCTGCTTTGTATCCTAGGTCTACAAATATCTCACCCTGCTCATTAATATCAACTATATTCCCAGTTACAGTTTGACCTACTTTAATCTCTTTTAATGTTTGATTTAATAATTCTTCAAAACTCATATTTTCCATTATATCTATTCCTTTCGGTTTACCTAATATAGGCATATTTTATTATAAAATTTTTGTTCTAGTTTTATTTTTAGTAATATCCCTCTCTAACATTTTTTTATTATATATTATTTATTTATATTTGTCAACATAACAATATTGTCCATAATCTCCTTTGTTGCTTGCTCTTGGTACTCTTTTTCTTTACCTTTTATTTTGTATTTAGACATATCAATTGGCTCTCCATAGTTTATATACACCTTGCTAAATAACTTGAAACTTCCTGATATTCCAACAGGAACTACAGGTTTTCCTGTTCTTATTGCCATAAAAGCTGCTCCATTTTTTGCCTTTCCATTTTTTTCCATTCCATGTCGTGTACCTTCTGGAAATATTGCTAAAACTTCATTATTTTTTAAAGCCTTCAAACATCTTTTCATAGCCTCCAAATCCTGTGTATTTCTTTTGATTGGTATTACATCAAATAGATGCTCAAACCACCTTAATATTCCAATTCTTCCTAAATCGTGCTTAGCAATAAATCTTACTTTTTCCTTACTAAATAATACAACTGCAACTGCATCTATAAAATTAATATGATTAGGGCATAGTATGTAACCTCCATTTTCACCAGCCTTTTGTTTATTCTCTTCACCTATTATTTCTACTCTATAAAAGAATTTATATAAACCTTTTAAAGATCCTTTGACAATAGACCTTACTATCCTTTTTCTTCTATTATCTGGTCTTTCTGCATAGATTTTAGGTTCTAGTTTTTTTAATTTTTTTTCTTTTTTTATTAACTTTTGAATTTTTTTAATAACTTCTTCTTCTGTGAAATTTGTTGTATCAATATATATTGCATCATTAGCTAATTTAAGTGCTCCAACTTCTCTATTTTTATCAATTTCATCTCTTTGTTTCATATCTTCTAAAACTTCTTCATATGTACATTCTATGTTTTTAGATTTGTTTTGAAGATATCTTCTCTTAGCACGTTCTTCTACATCCGCATCTATATAAATTTTTAAATCAGCATTTGGAAACACCACTGTAGTAATATCTCTTCCTTCCATTATTATATCTTGTGAAACAGCCATGTTTCTTTGCATTTCAACCATTTTTGTTCTAATCTCTTTAATTGCTGAAACTTTAGCAACCAAATTATTTACTGGATTCTCTCTTATTTCTCTAGATACGTCCTCTCCATTTAATTTAACAATTTGTTTACCATTTTCTTTTATTAATTCAATATTAATATTATCTAAAATCTCTTTTACTTTTTCTAAATCATCTAAATCAATATTATTTCTTATTATTTCTAATGTAACACATCTGTACATTGCACCTGTATCTATATTATTTAAATTCATCTTTTTAGATAGTTTAGAAGTTATAGTTCCTTTTCCACTTCCAGCAGGACCATCTATTGCAACAATAAATCCCATTTTTTATCCCTCTCTTTCTAATTCTAGGTATTTTTTATATACATTATTTTTGTGCACTATAAAAAAAAACATAATCAAATTTGCAAATCTTTTGGTATGTTAATTCCTTTAGCCATAACATCTATCTTTGCTACATTCATAGCCGTAAGCCTTTCTATCTCTTTTTTTGATTTTATTTGAAATTCTTGCAAAACATCAACTAATTTTTTACCATAATTGACTATTACTTCCATATATATTTCAGTTCCCATATCTCCTTTATCTACTCTCGTTCTAACTACTTTATATATATAAGGTTCTTTACTCGCAATACATTCGATGATCTGCTTGAACACATTGTCTGATATAGTGAAATTACCCATATAACTAAAAGTCGGTCTGATTATTGATTTTTCTGAGATATATGGTGTTTTTCCCTTTCCTTTTGATTTAAATATTTGTAAGGGATCTAATAAATATCCTGAGAATTCTTTTTTTATTTCAAAAGTCGGAACTGGAATAACATGTTTTCCTTCTGTTACACGAATTCTTCTTGCATTTTCCATTTCTTCTTCTGTCGCAACTTCATTTATATAAATAATTTTGCTTATTTTAGGTAAGCCCAAATTAGATGCTATTTTTTCAACCATTCCGTCAGATGTACCTAATATCAAAACTGCAGATGGATTAAATTTTATAAAAGCATCTTGCATTTCTTTCTTTTCATATTCCTCAATAAATAATGCATGTCTTACAGTTTCTATTTTAGTTGGAGCTTTTTTAGCCGATGTACCAGCTACAACAGCATTTCCTTTTATTAATAACCCATCATCTATTATAAAGTCTATATCATTTTCTCCTGCAACCATTTGTGCTCTGTAGCTTTTTCCAGTTCCTGATGGTCCTACAAAAGCATAGACTCTAATATTGCTAAAATCCATACGAAAAATTCCTTTCTCTGTAATTTTTTATACGACTATTATATCATTTGAAATACATAAAAATCAAGAGCCAAAATCCACTATTGAAATTAGCTCGTTATAATTTAACACTTTCTATCAAAAAAATACAGAGTAATATTTTTAACTTTTTTTCATATATTTGTTAAATGAAAGGTGTGATGATTTTAATGAAAAAATATAAATTAGCTGTAGTTGGTGCTACAGGTGTTGTTGGTCAAAAAATGATTGAAGTTTTACAAGAGAAAAATTTGCCTATTAGTGAATATGTATTTTTTGCTTCCAGTAGATCAGCCGGAAAAAGTTTAAGATTTGGTGATGATGTTTATGTTGTAAGAGAATTAACTGAAGACAGTCTAAAAGAAAATTTTGATTTTGCTTTATTTTCTGCTGGAGGTAATACTTCTTTGAAATATTCACCAATTGCTGCGCATTCTGGTTGTATTGTCATTGATAATAGTAGTGCTTTTAGAATGTATGATGATGTGCCTTTAGTTGTTCCTGAAGTAAATCCTAATGATATTAGTTGGAATAAAGGAATTATTGCCAATCCAAATTGTTCCACTATTCAAGCTGTTTGCGCCCTTAAGCCACTGGATGATGCCTTTGGTTTAAAAAGAATTGTGTATTCAACATATCAGGCTGTTTCTGGTGCTGGTTCTAAGGGAATTCACGATTTGGAAAATGGTATTAAGGCTTTTTCTTCTAATTTTGATTCAAATGCTTTATCTAATACATCAAACAACAATTATGAATTAGAAAAATTTCCATATCCTATTTTTAATAATTGTTTACCACATATTGATAAGTTTTTGGAAAATGGGTATACCAAAGAAGAAGAAAAAATGATTAATGAAACACGAAAGATTTTAGGCAAGCCTCACTTAGCTATAACTGCAACCACTGTAAGGGTTCCTGTGTTTAATTCTCACTGTGAAAGCATTAATATTGAATTTGAAAAGGAATTTGAATTAGAAAACGTAATAGAAGTTTTAAAAAAGGCCCCCGGAGTTGTTGTTCAAGATAATCCAACTAAAGAAGAATATGCTATTCCTACTCAGGTTTCCGGTAAGGATGAAGTTTTTGTAAGCAGAATCAGACGTGACTTTAGTATTAAAAATGGTTTGAATATTTGGGTTGTTGCAGATAATATTAGAAAAGGAGCTGCTAGCAATGCTGTACAAATTTTAGAGAAAATTATTAAGGAAAAAGATCTAATTTAACTTAAAATTTCATATTTATTTTGTTTTTGGAATAAAAGTGAATTTCTTTCTTATAATCCAAAATTAGTTTAAAAGAATGCGCACACTGCGCATTCTCTGCTATATAATTGCTATAACACAAAAAATTATTACTTTAACCAAATATTTGGCTAACAAAGTAAAATTATAAAATTTGACTCCAATATTATTTAATTTATCCAGATTTTCCACAATTGTATCTATATTCTCCTGATTTATTTTATCTAAATTTCTTTCCATATATTCTTTTGCTAGAAATCGTGCTTTTATCATAGCATCTGTTTCTAAATACGAACGTATGAAAAACAATAAGACTGACATCATAATTAAAATAATTACATAAAGGTTTGGCATAGCTAGTTTATTAAATAAACTTAAAATAGTTATACTTGCGAAATACAATAAATAAATATTAGAAACTATAAAATTAAACCATAACAATCTTTTATCTTGTATAGAATGAATACATTCATGTGCTATAGTTTGTACCCTTGTAAAAGTATTTTTAATATTAGCAATGAAAATGGTATTTGAAGATACTATGTATAAACTTGCTTGTTTATTTTCATCTCCTACTTTAATATTTACATTTTCATTTTTTAATATTGAAAGGATTTCTTTACATATTTCTTTATTTTCCGGTAAACAATTTGTAATTTCGTTTAAGCTTTCATCTTCTCCAATTTGCCTTATAAAAAATATGTTTTTTCTATTTACTCCCAAAAGTATTGTTAATACTATTAATATAATAATACACATTACTAAAATACTTATTAACTCCATATCATTCCTCCATTTTTTATTTAACTGCATAACCGGTATTTGCAATTTAATATAAATGTATCATTTGATATAGAACTTTTCAACTATATTTTTTGTTTCATCAGACTATTACAAAACATCCTTAATAGCTTCTGCAATTATCTTATTAACATCCGCGACCATAACATTAAACTTAATCTCTAAATCAAAATATTCTTTTATTTGTTTATTATTAATTAAAATACCATACAACTCTTGCAATTTCTGCATTTTCTCAGTATCGCCCTCGCCTTTTTTTATTGCCAATACTTGAGCATCATATCTAATTTTTTCAAATTCTTCTATTTTTGCTTTCATCTCTGGTTGTTGCATTATTTTATCTTTGGCTTCCTTATAGGCCTTATATTCCTCTGAATTTTTTAATTCATAAGCTAATTTATTAGCTGTATCATATACATTCATTTCTATCCTCCCTAGTCACGCGAAAGTAATTTAAGGAACGTCCCAAAATTTCTCTCCAAATTTCTCCTATGCATATGCATGCTTTTTCTTGAAATCTAATAATCGAGTTATTTCTTTTTCTGAGTTGCTAGCTTTAGCAGTTTTTCTTGCATTTTCTTGTTCAATCTCCCTAGCCTGTTTTTCTGCCATAGTCTGACAAATTGCTTTTTCATATGTGAAATAAGTTTCTTGTGTTATCTTATTCCAATTAAACTCATTTTTGACTTTAGTTTTTGCATTTTTTACTATATTATTACATAATTGATGATTATATAGTAAAGTTAACACTGAATCTGCAATTGAATTACTATTACCTGCATAACTTTTCATTCCATTTACACCATGATCCACTATTTCATTTAGTCCTCCTATATCTGAAACTACTGTTGGAACTCCTGCAAGCATTGCTTCTAGTGTTACAATACCAAAAGGTTCATATGTACTTGGGAATACAGCTATGTCAGCACATTTATACATTTTTTGAACATCTTTTGATGATAAATATCCTGTAAAATAAATCTTATTTTCTATTCCCAAATTTCTTGCTTGTTGTTTTAGTTCATCATACATACCACCTTTTCCACCTATTATCAATTTTGTATCATTATATCCATTTATAATTTTAGGCATGGCAGCTATTAAATGCTGAATTCCCTTTTCATATACCAATCTGCCAATATACAAAATTATCTTTTCGTTATCCATAGCATATCTTCTTCTAAAATCATAATCTCTTTCTATTCCGTTAAAATTGTTTAGATTTATTCCATTTGGTATTACATTTATTTTCTCAAAAGGTAAACCAAAAAGTCTTTGTAATTCGCATTTCATGTAATTACTATTTACTATCACTTCTGTTGATTCATATGTTAATAACCATTCTGTATCATTAATATATCTTTGAACATCATCATGAATTCCACTATTTCTTCCTGCTTCGGTTGCATGGATTGTTGATATAATTGGAATGTGGAAAGCATCTTTCAAAGTTTTAGCTGAATATGCTACTAACCAATCATGAGCATGAATGCAGTCAAAATTTCCTTGTTCCCTTATTATTTGACTTGCTTTTGACGTCAGGCAAAAATTTAATTGCATAATCCAATCTGTAAAATTATTTGGATGTATCATGTAATTTTCAACTCTATAAACTTTAACTCCCTTATCATTTTCGAAGGATGGCACATCCCCTTCTTTATAGGTTACCACTGTTACTTCATTTCCGGCTTTAACTAATTTATGTGATAAGTCATGAACTACTCTCGAGATACCGCCAACTATTCTTGGTGGATATTCCCACGTCAACATCAAAATTTTCATAATTTCATGCTCCTTTCAATGTATTTTTTCTTCAGTATTTTTTCTTCTTTCTTTCTACAAAATATTCTATATAAGTTTTATTAAAAAGTCAATAATTTTTTCGTTCCTAATTTTAAAAGTTTATTTCGACATATTACAACAAAATTTACTATATTTTTTTAAATTTTCTATTGTTTTTTTTTTATTTATGGTATAGTATAATATTAGTAAAATTAGAGAGTATTCTAGGGAGGAAATTATGCCAAGAAAAGCTAAAGAAAAAAATGATGAAAATGTAATAATTGATGAAAAAAATGAGAAAAAAAATGTTGAAAAAAAGCCTACAACATCAAGAAAAAAAGCGACTGTAGCCAAAGAAGCTGAAAAGTCTTCTGATAAAAAAAGTGATGGTAGCACAAAAGTTTCAAAGTCTAAGAGAACTTCTAAAGCAACAGTAGCTAGAGAAAAAAATTTAATAGATGACGAACCTAAGAAGGTTTCTAAAAAAACTACAAAAAAGGAGTCTATTGAGTCTTCTGATGAGGCAACTGCTAAAAAATCTTCAAAAGCTTCCTCTACTAAGGCTTCTGATAAGACAACTGCTAAAAAGTCTTCAAAAGCTTCCTCTACTAAAGCTTCTGATAAGACAACTGCTAAGAAATCTTCAAAGACTTCCTCTACTAAAGCTTCTGATAAGACAACTGCTAAAAAATCTTCAAAAGCTTCCTCTACTAAAGCTTCTGATAAGACAACTGCTAAAAAATCTTCAAAAGTTTCCTCTACTAAATCTTCTACTGAGAAAAAAAATAAAAAATCTTCAACTAAAGCATCGGCTATAGAAGAAGCAGAAAAAGAATCTTCTAAAGGGAGAACTTCTACTATTAAACGCGTAGCAAAAAAGGTAAATAATCAGGTTCAGGAAGATTTACCAGTTCAAATAACAGAATACTATGATTTACCATATAAGTACGGAAATACGGTTGTAAAGATTTTAGCACAAACACCAAAAACCTTATTTGTTTATTGGGAAGTATCCGATTTAGACATTGAAAATTTTAAAAAGATTTATGGCGATAACTTTTTCAATATAACAAAGCCAGTGTTAATAATTCATAACGTAACTCTTAAAAAATCCTATGAAGTTGAAATTAACGATTTTGCAAATTGTTGGTATTTGAATACCGAAGATTCAGATTGTAAATTTGATATAGAACTTGGTCGTAGATTTATTTTACCTATTCAAACTGCTAATAATAACCAGGTTGATTATGTATATATTTCTACATCAAATAAAATGCAATCACCAAATGATCACATTTTATTTGAAAAGCTAAAAGAATTTGTTATTTTTAAAAATGTAAGTAATGACAATATTATTAAAAAGAGCATAAAATCATTTAAGTTTTTAAAAGATATATATCAATTTTATAAAGATATGTATGATGATGAAATTTTAAAAAATCCTTCTTCACATTTTAATATAGAATAAGAATATTTAATTAAGATTTTTTAAATTACGGACAGAAATTGATTTAAAAAATTCAGAATCAATCCTGTCCTAAATTTGTGTTTAGAGTATGAAAGGAAGATATTATGAGTACTACAAAAGGATATGTTAGCTTTGTTTTACATGCACATTTACCATTTATTCATCACCCAGAAAGTGAAGATTATTTGGAAGAACAATGGCTTTATGAGGCTATTTCTGAAACATATATTCCTTTATTAACAAATTTTGAAATGCTAGTTAATGAAGGTGTAAATTTTAGAATTACAATGTCTCTTACCCCTCCTCTTATGTGTATGCTTGATAATAAATTGTTACAACAAAGATATATTAAATATTTGAAACAACATATTGAACTTGCAGAAAAGGAAATTGAAAGAACCTCCTATGATGAAAGATTAAATTCACTGGCTAAATATTATTTTGACAGATATTCAAAGGATTTAATAATTTTTAAAGAGAAATATAACTGCAATTTAATACAGGGTTTTAAGCATTTCCAAGATATTGGTGTTTTAGAAATAATAACTTGTGGTGCAACCCACCGGATACTTTCCAATCCTATATACTACTGAACAAACTGTGAAAGCTCAAATTGCTGTTGGCGTTCAAACCTATGAGAAATACTTAGGCAGAAAACCTAAAGGTATTTGGCTTCCAGAATGTGGCTATATACCTGAGGCAGATAAATATTTAAAAGAATTCGGTATTCAATATATTATAACTGAATCTCATGGAATATTATATGCAGACCCTGCTCCTCTATTTGGAACATTTGCTCCAATTGTATCTCCTAACCGGAATTGTAGCTTTTGGCAGAGATATTGAGTCTTCAAGACAAGTATGGAGTTCTATTAAT
Source organism: uncultured Clostridia bacterium (assembly GCA_947624525.1). Lineage (GTDB taxonomy): Bacteria > Bacillota > Clostridia > TANB77 > CAG-508 > CAG-492. Next base: position 66,554 of record CANQKT010000001.1, read on the forward strand.
GGGTACCCTGGAGATTTTAATTATCGTGAGTTTTATAGAGATATTGGCTATGAAGCTGATTATGAATATATAAAACCTTATATTGCACATAATGGGGTACGCGTTCATACTGGAATAAAATATTATCGTATTACTGGAAAAACCGAAAATAAAGATTATTATAATATTCAATGGGCAAAAGATTCTGCTGAAAAACAAGCAGGTCATTTCTTTGATTCAAGAACAAGTCAAATAGATTATGCCTCATCACATACGCAAAATCCACCTATTATATTATGTCCTTATGATGCCGAATTATATGGACATTGGTGGTATGAAGGACCATATTGGTTATATATACTATTTAAAAAAATATACTATAATAAATCCAATTTTGAATTAATCACACCAAGTGAATATATTTCAAAATACCCAATAATGCAGGAATGTACACCATGCAGATCAAGCTGGGGTGCTAACCGGATATAGTGAAGTCTGGCTAAATGGTACAAATGATTACGCTCATAAACATTTGCACCATATTGGTGATAAAATGGTTGAACTTGCACATACTTATTATAATGAAACAGATAAACTTAAGCTTCGTGTTCTAAATCAGTGTGCAAGAGAAGTTCTTCTTGCACAAAGTAGTGATTGGCTATTTATAATTACTAATGGAACTATGGTCGATTACGCAAAAAAAAGGATTAAGGAGCACGTTGGAAGGTTTAATAAATTTTATGATGGATTATGTAATGATACGATTGATGTTCAATTTTTAGAATATATTGAAAAACAGGATTGTATTTTTGAAGATATTGATTTTAGAATATATTTTTAATAAGCCGTCCAATTCATTTAAAAGATTTTTCAACTGCAACAAGTAAAAATAAAAGATTAATATTTGTATTGTGTTCTTAAATTTCTTATGCTACAATATATTTAAACATAATTTGGAAAGGATTAATTATGAATAAAGATTTAAGGCAAAAGATAAAACGTGAAATAAAGGAAATAATTAATGAAATTGAATATGAGGAATATAAGTTTAATAAGATTTTTCATTCTAATGTTGAATTCCAAAAATCTTACTTCAAATTTGCAAAAATATATGAAAAATATGGAAAAGAAGCATATTTAAAATATGTTCCATATAAATATAAAACTCAAGAATTAAAGTCTTTGATTCAAGAAGAGAAATTTTTAGAAATTTACGAACACTATGGTGTTAAGACCTTACAGAACTTAGAATACAGTGCTAACTTGACTAATAATGAATTGACCACACAAAACAAATTTAAATTATTTTTTATAAAAGTCAAAAAATTACTATCCAGAAAATTTATCTCATTACCTTCACAAACCATATTAGCTTTACCTGAAGGTATATTAGATATTTCAACTGAACATAACAATATTACTCAATCAAATAATAATGAAGGTAGTTCATCAACCCTATGAACTACTTTTATTTCTTAACAGATACTTCATCTAAAGGCACTACTTTCAAGGTATACCCCATCGGAAATAATAATTTAATTAAAGTATTAGTTTGTGGAGAATTCACGCATTTTTCAATTCTTGCAATGACTGGTTGCTTTACTCCACTTTTTTCACTTAATTCCCTTTGAGTTAAATTGCACTTTTTCCTTGCAGCAATAGTTGCCTCAATAATTTCCTCCTCAAGTCTGATTTCTGCTGCTTGCTCATCACTTATGTTTAAATTAGCCTTTACATCTTTCCAATTAACATATGTTTTTTTATCCATAATAGTCACTCCTTTTCTTAAAATTATTTAAATACTTTTCTGCTTTTTTGATTTCTTTTCTTGGCGTTTTTTGTGTTTGTTTTACAAAGACACTTAATAATATAAAATTATTATTATCATAGTGAGCAAAAAGTATTCTATCCCTTAAAGGACGTAATTCCCAAATACCATTATCCAAATATTTAATATATGGCTCTCTTAAATTTATTCCATACTTTTCGAGCATATTTATATATGCTATTATTTTGTTAAATTTTATTCTACTATTTTTATCGGTATTTGATTGCAATAATTGCAAATATTGTTCTACTTCACTAATTCCGTCTTTGTTTTTGTAAAAAATTATATTGTTCATTGTTGCTCCTTCTATACTGTATCTTTATGATAACATATATGTTATCATAAAGTCAATATTTTTTTAAAATTTTTTTTATTTTTTAATAATTGGAAATAACAGATTTAAATCTTTATGAAATTTTTGATAAATAAAATCTTTAAAAGAACTCTTTAAATTAATCTGAAGTTATATTACAATTTTAAAGTATATTTTGAAAAATTGCAAGAAAAATCGTTTGCCAAATTTCGACATCTTTAACATTTATTACGATTCAGGCGCCTGCAATTAGCAAAAGCGCCCAAATTGTAATTATTATTTGTAAAAAAGTCAAAAGCAAAGTTACACTACTTTTCCCCTAACATACTCATAAATCATAATTCCCGCAGCCACACTTGCATTCAAACTTTCAGTCTTACCTAACATAGGAATTTTAACCTTTTTATCGGCCAACTCTTGAATCTCCTTAGAGACACCATTTGCCTCATTTCCAATAACAATAACCTTTTTATTATAATTAACACTATAAATACTATTATTTGTATTCAAAGAAGTAACCACAACCTCAAAACCATTTTCTTGAAGACCTTTTAATGTATCAACTAAATTTTCAGATTTAATCATATTAACCCTAAAAATTCCTCCCATAGTTGACCTAACAACTTTAGGATTAAAACTATCTGCTGTTTCTTTAGAAAGAATTATTTGATTTAATCCAGCTGCATCTACTGTCCTTAGTATCGTTCCAAGATTACCAGGATCTTGAATTCCATCTAATACAACAATAAAATCTTGAGAATAGTCTATATTATTTTTCTGGTTTTCTCTATTAATAACTGCTAAAATCCCTTGTGGATTAGAAACATCAGTAAGAGTATCAAATATTTTTTCAGTAACATACACACATTTAAACCTAGCAATTTCATACAATAACTTTTTATCAATAGAACCGTCATTAACGCAATCTTCACATACTACAACACTATCAATATTGGTTTTCTCTTCAATTGCTTCAGCAACAAGTTTTATTCCTTCTACTATGAATTGATTTTTTTCGTCACGAAATTTCTTTTCTTTTAGCTTCCTTATGTCTTTGACCACTTCATTATCCTTACTAGTTATCACTTGCATATTATATAACTCCCTTCAAATTATAAACTAACATTTTCTCAAATAATATTATTTCATTAATTTTCTTAAAAAATTCTTTATTTCCTCTAACTGTCCTATATCTCCATTAGCCTTGCTTTTCAAAGTAATATATGGATCCTTACCAGGTGAGAAACTTACAGCATTTTTATATTCTTGAAGTAATCTATCTACAATTGAAAAATCAAATTTATTTGCATCAAAGTAAAATACATAGTTTCCATTCTTTTTTGTCAACTTCAATATATTTAACTTCCTACATAATTCCTTTATTCTAACAATCTCAAGTAAATTTTCTAACTCATATGGCATATTTCCATATCTATCAATCAATTCGTCCACTACATTTGCTATATCCTCTTCACTTCTGCATAAAGCTATATCTTGATATATTTCAATCTTTTGACTAGAATCACTAATATATTCATCAGGAATATAGCTTGAAATATTCAAATCTATTTGAACATCTATATCTTCTTGAACCTCAATACCTTGCATTTCTTTAATTACCTCATCCAATAGTTTACAATACATTTCATAACCAACTTGTTCCATATGACCATGTTGAATTTCCCCAAGTAAACTACCTGCACCTCTAATCTCTAAATCACGCATAGCAATTTTGAACCCTGAGCCGAATTCTGTAAACTCTTTTATAGCTTTCAAACGTTTATCTGCAACCTCAGACAATAATTTATCAGGTTTATATGTTATATATGCATATGCTTGTCTATCACTTCTTCCAACTCTTCCACGAATTTGATATAATTGAGCAAGACCTAACCTATCTGCATTCTCTACTATTATTGTGTTAGCATTTGGAATATCTATACCTGATTCTAAAATTGTAGTACATACTAAAACATTTGTCTTTTTATTTATGAAATCAAACATTATTTCTTCAATCTCTCTACCAGTCATTTGTCCATGTGCATAACTTACTTCAGCTTCTGGAACAAGCCTTGATATTTCCATAGCTTTTCTTTCTATATTTTCAACATTATTAAACAAATAAAATACTTGGCCATTTCTTTCCAACTCTTTAGTAATAGCCTCTTTTATAACATCTTCATCATATTCTAATACATAAGTTTGTACCGGTTTTCTAGCTTGTGGAGGTTCATATATAACTGACATATCTCTTACACCAACTATTGACATATGCAGAGTTCTAGGAATTGGAGTTGCTGTCATTGTTAATACATCTATACTATTTTTCAACTGCTTTATTTTTTCCTTATCTTTTACACCAAATCTATGCTCCTCATCTATTATCAATAATCCCAAATCTTTGAATTCCACATCTTGACTCAAAATTCTATGTGTACCAACAACAACATCTATTTCCCCAAGTTTTAATTTCCTTATGATTTGTGTTTGCTCCTTTTTTGTTTTGAATCTATTTAAGACCTCTACATTGATAGCAAAATCCTGCATTCTTCTTTTAAATTCTTCATATTGTTGATTTGCCAATACTGTTGTTGGAACTAAATATGCAACTTGTTTATGATCCATAACAGCTTTAAAAGCAGCTCTTATAGCTACCTCTGTTTTGCCATAACCAACATCGCCACAAAGTAACCTATCCATCGGTTTTGGCTGTTCCATATCCTTTTTTACTTCTTCTATACATCTTAATTGATCATCTGTTTCAACATATTCAAAATTTTCTTCAAACTGTTTCTGCCAGTCTGTATCCTTGCCAAATGCATGCCCTGAAATTTTTTCTCTTTTAGCATATAATTCTATAAGCTCTCTTGCTACCTCTCTTAAATTATTCTTTACCCTTGTTTTAACTTTTGACCAATCTTTACCACCTAATTTATGAATTTTGGGTACACCTTCTGACCCAATATATTTTCTTATAGAATCCATGTTAGTAGTTGGAACATATAGAATATCATCATCCTTGTATCTAATTTTTATATAATCTTTTATAACATTATCTGCATTGATAGTATTCACACCTATATATTGGCCTATACCATGCGTTTGATGTACAACATAATCCCCAATTCTTAAATCTGCAAACACTACCTTCTCAGCTTCTTTAAAATCCTTTGCAACCTTTTTCTTTTTCACAGGTATACTAGTAAAAAAATCTTCACTAGATACTACAATTAAATCTAAATCATATGCTTCAAATCCTGATGATAACACTCCTGTTGTTATTATTATTTTACCTTTTTCTAATTTCTCTACCTTTTTAGTATATATACTTTCTATGTCTCTATCTTTTAACAATATGCCTATTTTTTTTGCATTTTCTTCACTTCCGCCTAAAATCAAGATTTTCTTTTTACTCCTTATAGCATCTTGTAAAGTAGTACATAAACTATCTATTTCATTCTTATAAAATAAAATATCTCTATAGTTAAAATTACAAATTGTATTTGTAATCTTTTTGCTTACCATATCATCTTTATATAAAAATATAGATGGATTTTTTATTTCATTATCATTTATTTTTTTAGCTGTATCATTATTTAAATATTCTTCATAAAAATTCTTGAAACTATTTATATTCTCAATAACATCTGGTACACTTTTTTCTTTGTCAGTTAAGGTTTTTACTAAATTTCTATTTTCTATTTTTATATTATCTACTCTTTGATTTATTTTTCCAAATTCATCTAAAACTATTACAAACTTATCTAAATACTCCAAGATATTTGATCTTTTACTATAAAAACAATTAAAATATTTATCAATTTTACTTATATAATCCCCCGAGCGAATGATTTCTATATCTTCTTTTATATTTTGTTTATTGGTATATTCCGCTTCTTCAATATTTTTTATAACACTATCTAATCCACTTTCTAAAATATATTCATGACAAGGATTTATTTCGAAATTCTCTAACATCTCTATAGATCTTTGTGAGATAACATCAAATTTCCTTATTGAATCAATATCATCTCCCCAAAACTCTATTCTTACACCTTGCTTTTCAGAAATAGATATATCAACAATTCCACCTCTTATGCTAAACTGACCTCTTCCATCTATTAATTCATTTCTTTCGTATCCCAAATTTACTAGTTTTTGTTTTAGATAGTCAATACTAAGGCTATCCCCCACCTTTACATTTATGCTATTTTTATATAAAACATTTTTAGGAGGCAAATCTTGCATTAGATTTTCAATTGTAAGAATTAGAATATTTATTTTATTTTTACGAACCTCATTTAATATTTCTATTCTTTCATATGGTAAATCCTTACTTTCAGCTATATAATCATATGTTACAAGCTCTTTTTTGGGAAAGATTGCTACTTTAGAATTAAAATACTCCAAATCTTTTAATAATCTTTTCGCTTGAATTTGATTATAGGTTATTACACATATATTCTTACTTAAACAATCCTTTAGAGCTGATATTACCTGAATTTTTCCCATGTCAGATAAGCCCGATAAACTTATCGGGCTTTTTTCTGTTTTTATATGATCAATTACCTCTGAAAATTTTTTTGAATTCTCCAATTCATTTGTTAGAATGTTCAATCTCTTTCATTCCTTTCAAACGATTTCCATTTTAAGTGTTTTTTATTTTTAACCTTCTACTATTATATCCCAAAAATAGCAATTAGTCAATTTGATGAAAATTTTCAATCGTTACTTTTCTTAAAAGTGTGTAGATTTATTATTAATCTACACACTTTTAGTTTTAGAAATATTTTTCCCAAATTTACAAATTATGAAACATTCCCTAATTATCAGTAGCATCCACTTCTACTCACTCTGGGAAACCACTATAATACACATTTTCCAGTACAATTACATTGATTCTTTCACAGAAGTTATACTTTGCAAGCAAAATAGTGTTAAAGCCATCTAACAAGAACCGATTTTGACTCACTATTGCAAGTTTTGGAAGTCTTTTATACTTTTTATAGAATTTTTCTTGCTTAAAATATTCCACCCCCAAAGGTTCAGAGATCCAAAAATTTACATAGATAGTCCTAAAAAGTTCATCACTAACCCATTCTTTTGGAATAGATTCAAGTTGTCCATATCTTCTTTTCTCTTGCTTTAATTGTAATTTTTCTTTAAAATTCTTTCTTAGATTTTTAAACTCTTTGTCTTTTTTTCCTTCATACATGCAATATTCTTCGAATTCATCAGGATACATATTACTTTTTAAGTTATTACATCTACTGCATGCAGGTCTCATATTGTTTGAAATAGTTGGTCCTCCAAACTCTTGTGGCACTAAATGATCTAAAGTTATCTGAGAAAAATACTTACTCTCATCTGTCTCTGAAATGTCAGTCCGTAATTTCCTATGACAAAAGTAACACTCATCCTTTCCATAAATCAAATATGTGAGTCTATACATTACCTCCTTAAAAGCTCCTGGTTTGTAAACATACAAAATCCCATCCTTGACCTCGGCAATTTCATCTTCAAACACGTAATTGTAATCCGGAAGTATAAGTTTCATAAAAAGCTCTCCTTTCATATTGAATTATCAATTAATGAATACCTACATAACCTCCTAATTACATTCATATCATAACTAAATAATAATATCAAGTACATTTTTATTATTTAATACTTTTTTCAAATAGTAACATACAATTCCTTAATATCCCATGTTGTTCCACTTTTAGAATCATTCAAAATAATTCCTTTTCCATCTAACTCATCTCTAATCTCATCAGCCAACGCATAATTCTTCTCTAATTTTGCCTTTGCTCTATTCTCTACTTTTTTTTCAATTTCTGAAACTTCTAACCCTAATTTTGCAATATATTTATTTTTCAAATCATAAATTAAATCTGAAACATTTTCTTTAAATATTCCAATAACATTATAGCATCTAATAATCTCGCTTTTGATTTTATTTAAAATATACGCTTTTTCATCTAATGGAACTTTATTTTCTTTTAATAAATTATTAACATATTTGAAATCTGCAAATAGATTAGCAATAGCAACTGGTGTATTAAAGTCATCATCCATTGCTTCTCTAAATTTTGTTTCTATGCTATCTGCAACCTCGTTTTCTACCTCTTTCAAACTTGTGTTCTCAGCTAAAAATTTATCTATACTATTCAAAGTATTATAAAAATAATATACATGTTGCTCTGCTAATGAAAATTCGCTTTCACCCAAATCTATATCAGAAGAATAATTTTTTGAAACTATTGCATATCTTATTACCTCTGGATTATATAATTTTAGTGCTTGCTTTATTGTTAAACAATTTCCAAGAGATTTACTCATCTTTTGTCCGTTTATTTTTATCAAACCATTATGAATCCAATAATTAGCCAATGGCTTTCCAGTTAAAGCCTCGCTTTGTGCTATCTCGTTTTCATGATGTGGGAATATCAAATCTTTTCCTCCACCATGAATGTCTATAGTTTCACCTAAATTATGTAACACCATGCAAGAACATTCTATATGCCAACCTGGTCTTCCTTCTCCCCAAGGTGACTTCCATGCAATTTCTCCGGGTTTTGCAGATTTCCATACAGCAAAATCTAGTGGATCAAGTTTTCCTTCTTCAACATCCTTTCTAACTCCATTTAATAAATCATCAGTATTGATATTTGATAATTTTCCATAGTCTTTAAATTTTTTTACACTATAATATACATCTCCTTTTTCAGTAGGATATGCATACCCCTTTTCTATTAATCTACTAACAAAATCTATTATGTTGTCAATATTTTCTGATGCTTTAGCTTTTATATCTGGGAAATCTGCTCCAAGCTTTGCAAATACTTCTTCTGCATCTTTTATTCTAGCCTCAGAATACTCCAAAGCATTCATATTTAAAGCATTCGCCCTTGCAATTATTTTATCATCTACATCTGTATAATTACGAACATATTTTACTTTGTATCCTAAAAATCTTAAATAACAACATATCATATCATAAGTTAATGATGCTCTGGCATGACCTATATGTGAGTCATCATATACAGTGATTCCACAAGCATACATTTTCACATTATCTTTCTCTATTGGTACAAATTCTTCTTTTTTCTTTGTTAATGAGTTATAAATTTTCATTAAAATTCCTCCTTTATAATATTGTTATTTAAGTATTTGATACTTATGCAATATTATACTGCAATTGTTGGAAATTTGCAACTACTATAATAACTAAAATTAGGGAGCTTGCTGTTTGAAGCTTCTGTATTGAGCCATCAAATTCGATAATTATGTAAATTATTGACTATTTTTCCAAAAAATGTTATAATAAAAAAGTGATATATTTTTAGTAGTAAAATAATAAAATAAAACAATAAATGAAACTATTAATAAATATTTATTCATTTATGAACAAAAAAGGAGAGATAAAGAATGGAAAAAATAGTAGATGAAACACTTGTCTTCGGACACAAAAATCCAGACACAGACTCAATAATGTCATCAATGGTAATGGCAAATTTAGAAAATCAATTAGGAAACAATGCAAGAGCTGTTCGTTTGGGAAATATCAATAAAGAAACAGAATATGTATTTAATTATTTAGGAATCGAAAAACCAGAATATATTGCAGATATAGAAGATGGTCAAAATGTAATCTTAGTAGATCACAATGAAGCAACACAAAGTGCTGATAACCTTGCAAATGCTAAAGTTGAGAAAGTTGTAGATCACCATACAATGAACTTTGTTGCACCATATCAATTGTATTATAGAGCAGAACCAGTTGGTTGTACAGCAACAGTATTATATAAAATGTATAAAGAATATGATGTTGAAATCACAAAAAATATTGCAACAATGATGCTTAGTGCTATTGTTTCAGATACATTATTATTCAAATCACCAACATGCACACCTGAAGATAAAGTTATAGCTGAAAAATTAGCTAAAATAGCTGAGGTTGATATTACTACTTATGGAACAGCTTTATTAAAAGCAGGTACCGATTTAAGTGAATATACACCTGAGCAAATTATTAATATTGATAGTAAATTATTTGAAAAAGATGGAAAAAGATTTAAAATTGCTCAAGTTAACACAGCTGATTTAGATAGTATATTTAAGGACAAAGTTTATTTTGAAGCTGCTATTAATGATGAAATTAAAAAAAATAACTTAGATTTATATATGTTTGCTGCAACAGATATATTAAACTCAAATTCAAAAATTATTTCTTTAGGAAATGATTCTAATGTAGTTGAAAAAGCTTATGGAGTTACTCTTGATAACAATACAGCTTTACTTGAAAATATTGTTTCAAGAAAAAAACAAATGCTACCGGGAATTTTAGAGAATTTAGGTTAATTTTTAAAACCTTCACTTTTTAAGTGAAGGTTTTTTCTCATCTTGTCCTATCCTTTCAATAATCTTTGAGAAATTTAAGGAACGTCCACAAATTCCTCCTGAATGTCTTATTCCGAAATCTTTTTCATCTCCTCAAACCTCTTAACCTTAGCAGTAGTAGTCTTGATCATAGGCTCCTTCGTAATAATCAAATTCTTAATGTGCTTATAGGTAGTCAATCTACTGTTAATCTCCTTGATATCCTTCCAAATAATATCCTTCAAAGCATCCTCACTAATATCACCAAATTTTTGCTTAACATAAGTCTCATTATAGACTACCTTCACAGAAACAACTAAATCATCATCTTTTGGCATTCCGAATACCATACTTTCATCAACATATGGTAAATCATTAATAAGCATTTCCAATTCCTCTGGGTATACGTTTTTTCCATTTTTTAAAACAATAACATTCTTCTTTCTACCAGCAATAAAAATGAATCCATCTTTATCTATATATCCTAAATCACCAGTATAAAACCATCCATCTTTTAGGACTTCATTTGTTGCTTCTTCATCTTCATAATATCCAAGCATTACATTAGGACCTTTGGCCACTATTTCACCTATTCCTTCTTCATTTGGATTAACTATTTTCATTTCTATATCTGGAAATGGAAGTCCAATTGAACCATATCTAATTGCCTTTTTATTTTCTGCAGCAAGTACAGGTGATGTTTCTGTTAAACCATAACCTTGTACAGTTAAAATTCCAAAATCATTAAAACCTTGTGCCACATTTTTATCTATGGCTGATGCTCCACTTACAACAAATCTTAACTTACCACCTAAATTATCTAAAATTTCCTTGAACAATTTTCTTCTAATATCAATTCCAAATTTAAGTAAAAATCGACTTATTTTTATACCTTTCTTTACTTTTTCCATCTTTCCTTGCTTTTCAATTTGATGCATAATTTTTTTATACATTGCTTCTAATAATAATGGAACACATACAAAACATGAAACATGATATTCTTTTAAATTATCTTGTATATATCTTAATCCATCACAGAAAACATTCATTGCTCCTTTTGATATGAAAAATGTTAATCCTGTTGAACCAAATGTATGATGAAATGGTAGAAATGCCATATTTACATCATTACTGTCTGCATATTCCATACATGACATACTATATATGTTGCTAACGATATTATAATGTGACAACATAACAGCTTTTGCAAGAGATGTAGTTCCAGAAGTAAAAATTATTGTTGCCATTTTTTTATTATCTATTTCAGAATCTATGTATATATTATTTCCTTTTGCTAGTTCTTCTTTACCTATTTTTTTGATTTCTACAATAGTTTTAAATTCATTATTATCAGTGTTTTCCATGCATATTGCATCTTTTAAGCTAGTTGTTTTTTTATTCATTATATTTTGAATTTGTTCTTTATATTTTTCTTCGAAAACAATAACTTCTGCTCTACATCTTTTTAAGGATAATTCTATTTCCGCTTCTGGTAATCCTTTATCTAATGGCACTATTATACCTAATCCATTTATAACTCCATAATATGTGAGTGCCCATTCATAACTATTTTTACCAATTACAGCTATTCTTTTATCTTTATATCCTAATTTAGCAAGACCTGTTCCAAATTCATTTATATCTTTTTGAAATTCTGCATAGGTTATATTTGTATATGAAACATTTTTCCCATCTTTATGCTTTATTTTAAAAGCTATATTATTAGGGTATAATCTTACTGTGTTTGAGACTATGTCTCTTATGTTCTCAAATCTTTGAACATTATATAATTTTTCATTTTTCATTGGCTAAATCAATCCTTCCTTTATGTGTGAGAGAATGTCTTAATAGGCTGTTTTACTGGTAAATTTAGTAAAATTTAAATCACATCTTTAATTCTATATTTGATTATCTCATAAGTGTAACTATTTTGCAAGAGCATTGATAATATTGATGTGATTTTAGTTACTATTTTAAAAAGCGTCACTGCATAGCAGTAACGCTTTTTTGTTATTTTTAAACTCTCATTAACACGACTTAAACTATTTGAATCTGCACCCCATCAACAGCACAACCTAAATTTCCAGCATACCCATTTATATCATCATTTACATCATAACCCGTTACCCAAGGTAACCATGAACCCTTTACTACATGAACTCTGTATCTTGCTGTTCCTTTAGTAGCCTTAATCATAACTGCATCAATATCTTTACCATAAATGCCTGCATAATCATCTCCATTGTTATCTTTTTCTCTATCTGTCACCTCATCATGCCATGTTCCATTTAGAGAATGAACTTTATATACAAGCTTCCCTGCTACAGCTTCATCTCCAACAGTATTTGCCCTTAATGCACTTATAGGTTTTCCGTAAATACCTGCATATCCATTAGCCGTATTGTTACAATTTACAACATCTTCTAACCATCCATTAACATATGCTTGATATTTTACATCTATTTTCTCTGTAGGTATTGGCGTAGGAATAACTCCTCCCTGATTTATCAAATTAGCTTGTTCTACAATATAGTCCATTTTACTTAATAGATATTCTCCTGGACACGTAGTAGAAGAAAACATCCTATGCCATGTTAAATTTTTTTCCTTAACTATAGTACCCAAGTTGTTTCTTTTTGCTATATCTGCAACTAGTTTTATAAGGCTATTTAATGCCATATCAGATACTTTCCAACTTTCTCCAATTTCACAATTAGATACCTCTATTGTAACTGATTTACAATTACTATCCCAATTAGAATTAGTCCAAGCAGTATCTTCTTCATTTACATATTGACCAATACGACCATCAGAATCTATTCCATAATGACTAGATCCATTTCTACCTACTTTTTGAAACACTTTCCCACAATTTTCTACTGATAATATCCCTGCCATATGATGTATGGTTATAAATTCAATCTTCTTTCCACTTCTACCTTTTGTATAATTCCCAGTATATGCAGGAACTTCGACATTTACTAACTTACTATTCATTGCTTACCTCTCCTTTTCCATCTGACAGTTCTTCTAACATTTCTTCTATCAAGATTATTTCTTCCATTTAACATTCCTCCCGTCTATATATAATATTCTTGAATAGAAAAAAAGGTTCAGAGAAATTTAGGGACGTTCCTTAAATTTCTCAGGAACGTCCCTAAATTTCTCTGTAATATATCATAGTCTTAAAATATCATTATATGCCACAAAAATGGATAATGTAATTAATATAAAGAATCCAGCCGATTGTAAAGCCATTTCGAATTTTTGATTAAAAGGTTTTTTTCTAATTCCCTCTATAATCAAAAGAACTATCTTTCCCCCGTCAAGTGGTGGAAATGGTAACAAGTTTGTTACACCTAGTGATAATGATATAACAGATAAAATATATATAAAATCTGCTATACCTGATGTTTTAGAAACAATATTTGAAATTCCCACCGGACCAGTCATTTGATTTATGGTAACATTTCCTGTAAAAATTTGTGCAATACCTTCAAACATAGTTTTTATAAATATACCTAAATTATAAAATGCATTTCTAATTCCTACAAAACTTGCTGATAAACACCAAAATACAATTATTGCAAATATAATATTTACCAACCCACCTGCTGCTACTATGGCAATTCTTTTTATTATACTAGCTTCACTAAAAGAACCTTCTTTTGTTGACTTTTCATCCTCACCTTCCATGCTTACAAAACCACCTAGTGGAATTAAACGTAATGCATATTTTGTAACTTTACCTTGTTTTTTCCAGATGGTTGGTCCAAATCCGATTGCAAATTCGTTGACTCTTACCTTACATAATTTTGCAATAAAAAAATGACCACTTTCATGTATTAAAACTAGAACTCCTAACAGGAAAATAATTTTTATAGCATTAACAATGATACTCAAATTCGATCCTCCAATTCATACATATATAATTATTCATATTTTTAAATTAACATTAATAAAAAGTATGCAAAAGGTGCAATAAATATTACACTATCTATTCTGTCTAACATTCCTCCGTGTCCAGGAAACAAGTTACTAAAGTCTTTAATTCCAACATATCTTTTAATAGTTGATGCTGAAAAGTCTCCAACCTGTCCAATAATACTTAGTACAATTCCAATTACACCAATCAATATATAGTTTATGTTCATACCATATATATTATTTAGAAATATAGTATATGATATAATAAACACTAGTGAGCCTAAGGCTCCACCTATACATCCTTCAATAGATTTCTTAGGGCTTATTGGACTAAATTTATGTTTTCCAAATTTTCTTCCTACAAAATATGCAAATACATCAGTTCCCCATGCTGCAAATATTATATACCATACTAGTAACTTACCATTCTCACGTCCCATAAGTGTAGGAATAAATAATAAAAATATTACTATATAGCAAATTCCAAAAAGAGTTAATGCAATGTCTACAATGTTTATTTTCATATTACTGATTATTACATGTAAAAATAGTATTAGAATTGTTGTTGGAATTAGTATTCCAATTATGTTTACTAAATATTCAGTAGGAATAATATGAATAAAGGCCATTAAAGCACATGCAAAATAACCTATCCATATAACTGGTCTTGATTTTAATTTTAGAGCATTATTATATTCATATATAGCGCATGCAGCAGTAATTGCAAATAAGACATCTATAACATATTTGTTTCCAAAAATTAAAATACATGCTACAACTGGAAATCCAATTAATGCTGTTATAATACGTTTCATATTCATACTATTTTCCTCCAAACTTTCTAATTCTTTTGTTAAATTCTCGTATTGCATCAAGTAAATCTTTTTCACCAAAATCTGGCCAGTATTTATTTGTAAAATAGAATTCTGAATATACTAATTGCCATGGTAGGAAGTTACTTGTACGTAACTCTCCTCCTGTTCTAATTAGTAAATCTGGGTCTGGCTGGTTTTCAGTATATAAATTTTGCTGAATTACTTTTTCATCTATATCTTCTATATTTAATTCATTATTTTTTAATTTGATTGCAATTTGTTTCATTGCATTTGTTATCTCTGCTCTTCCACCGTAATTAAAAGCAATGTTTAGTGTAAGACCTGTACAATCTTTTGTACGTTCTATACAATCTTTTATACTTTTTTTCAATTTCATGTCTAAAATTTCAATATTTCCTAATACTTTTATTTTGATATTATCTTCATTTGCACTTTTAGAAAATTTTTTTAAATAATTTTTCAATAATATCATTAATGAAGATATTTCTTGTTCACTTCTTTTCCAATTTTCAGTTGAAAAAGCATATACGGTTAGATATTTAACTCCTATTTTATTGCAATATTTTGCAAGATACTCTAAATTTTCTGCACCAGCCTTATGACCTTCTGATGACAGCTTTCCCTTTTCCTTTGCCCAACGTCTATTTCCATCCATAATAATTGCAATATGTTGTGGTATATTTGTTTGATTATACATAAAAGACTCCTTTTTACTTATTTCTATTTGCAATATACAAAGCTAGTTGTTTTAAAAATTCGTTATTATCAAATGAACTGATACTTTTAATTGCTTGTTCTGTTATTTCATTTAACATTTGTTGTGCATTTTCCAAACCATATTTGGTTACATATGTACATTTTCCTAATTTTCTGTCATTTCCAACAGGTTTTCCTAATTCTTTTTCATCACCAATTTCAGATAATATATCATCTTTTATTTGAAATGCCAATCCTATTTTTTTTGCATAAATTGTTAATTTGTCAAGTTCTTCTTCTGTTGCGCCACCAAGAACAGCACCTATTCTAACACAAGCTTTTATTAGTGCACCTGTTTTATTCTTATGCATATACTCTAAATATTGGCTTAATATTTCTTTTCCTTCATATTCTGTATCTATGTATTCACCTGCAATCATTCTGTCAGTTCCACATGATAATTCGTAAAGTGCTTGTAGCTTTATATTTTTATCTTCTTCATTATTAATAATATCTTCTAAGATTAGATTATATGCATAATTTAATAAACTATCACCTGCCAATATTGCAGTTGATTCATTAAATTTTTTATGATTTGTTAGAATTCCTCTTCTATAATCATCATTATCAATTGCAGGTAAATCATCGTGAATCAAAGAAAATGTATGTATCATTTCAATGGCCACAGCAAAAATAAATGTTTTTTCTATATCTTTGCCAAAAAGTTCATAAACGGACATTATTAAAACAGGTCTTATTCTTTTTCCTCCAGCCATTAGACTATATTCTACTGATGAATTTAATAACTTTTCAGGACAATCCTCATTTTTTATATATTTTTTTAATTCTTGATTTATTAGTTCTGCTTTTTTATTTAATTCATATTTAAAATCCATAAAGTTGTATATTAGTAAAACTAATATTTCCCCCTTCCGTGCTGTATATCTTTGAATAAGATTATACCAATTTTTACACACTCATAACTTCTTTTTCTTTGTTAGCCAATATAGTGTCAATTTCATTTATTTTATTATCAGTAATTTTTTGAACTTCTTCTTCTGCAATTTTTAGTTCATCCTCAGTAATTTTAGAATCTTTTTGTTGTTTTCTATAATTATCTATTGCCTCTCTTCTTATTGATCTTACTGCGACTTTAGCATCTTCTGCTAATTTTTTTATATCTTTTACTATTTCTTTTCTTCTCTCTTCATTTAATTCAGGAAATGCTAGTCTTATAACCTTTCCATCATTATTTGGATTAATTCCTATATCTGATTTTAAAATTTCCTTTTCTATTTCTTTTAAAATACTTGCATCCCATGGTTGAATAACTATTAATCTAGCCTCAGGAACTGATACTCCAGCTACCTGACTAATTGGTGTTGGTACACCATAATAATCTACTTTAATTTTGTTCAATATTGCAGGATTTGCACGACCTGCTCTTATTTCTGATAAATTTTCTGAATAAACACTTATTGTTTTATCCATCTTTTCTTTAACTTCACTATAATCCATAATTCTCTCTCCTTTTTATTTTACTAAAGTTCCAACTCTTTCACCTTTAACTGCTTTTACCATATTTCCTCTTTCGTTCATGGCAAAAACAATTAATGGTATGTTATTATCTCTACATAGAGATGTTGCTGTTGAATCCATCACTTTTAAATCTTTATTTAATATATCTAAATAACTAATTTCATCATATTTTATTGCATTAGAGTCTACTTTTGGGTCTGCCGAATATACTCCATCAATTGTCTTAGCTACCAAAATTACTTCTGCATCAATTTCTGCTGCTCTTAATGCTGCACAAGTATCTGTAGTAAAGAAAGGATTTCCTGTTCCTGCAGCAAAAATTACTACTCTTCCTTTTTCTAAATGTTTTGTTGCCTTTCTTTTTATATATGGTTCTGCTATTTCCCTCATTTCTATAGCAGTTTGAACTCTTGTAAACATTCCTTTTGCTTCTAAAGCATCTTGTAAAGCTAAGGCATTTATTGTTGTTGCAAGCATTCCCATGTAATCTGAAGTTGTTCTTTCCATATTATGACCATATTTGCCTCTCCAAAAATTTCCTCCTCCAACTACTATTGCAACTTCTACTCCTAATTTCCTTAAGTCCTTAATTTGAGATGTTATATCATCTACTACTTTTGGTGATATTCCTGTTCCGTTTTCTCCTGCTAATGCCTCTCCACTTAATTTCAATAGGATTCTTTTATACTTGACTTCGGACATTTTTACACTCTCCTTTAAAAAATTTTTTACAATTGCTATTCTATCATAAAACGATAAAAAAAGCACCTATTTTTGAAAAATTTTCAAAAAATATGTGCTTATTTAACTTTTTATCTCATGTTTCATCTTTAAAGATTTTATATTTTAAAATTATATCTTTTTATTTTCTTATATGCATACACAAGTACTGCAATTATTACTAATCCTACTGACATATATATAGCTGTTTCAAATACACCTGCTTGTGGATGTGGTGTAGTTGCAGTAGTTGATTTATTTTGTGGCGCTTGTGTTGGCGTTGGCGTTGAAGTTGGCGTTGGTGTTGGTGTTGGTGTTGAAGTTGGTGTTTCCTCTTCAACTTCCTTATAGTCATCATAACTATTAGCAGCACTAGCCTTAACTGAAAAAGCAAATATTAGTGTTGTCATTATCAAAATCATAAATAAAATCTTACTATATTTTCTCATAAATTTCTCTCCTTTTTTCTTTTGAATATCATTTTTCAATATAATTTTACAATTAATATTTTTTTTCGTCAATATATTTTTTGCTTTTTTTTTATTTTTTATACTCATTATAATTAAAATCAAATTTTTAACCTATAGAATAGTTCAGATCGAATTTTACATAAAATCGTCTTACACATTAAATCTAAATAAAACCACATCTCCATCCTTCATGACATATTCCTTACCCTCAGAACGGACAAGTCCTTTCTCTTTTGCAGCATTCATTGAACCTTCTTTTACTAAATCATCATAAGAAACAACCTCAGCTCTTATAAATCCTCTCTCAATATCTGAATGTATCTTTCCTGCAGCTTGTGGAGCTTTTGTACCTTTTTTTATTGTCCATGCTCTAACTTCTGGCTCACCTGCTGTTAAAAAAGACATTAAGCCAAGTAAATCATAACTTGCCTTTATAACCTTATCTAATCCAGATTCTTCAAGGCCTAACGCTTCTAGCATTTCTTGTTTATCTTCATTCTCCAAAGATGCTAATTCTTCCTCAATTTTTATGCATAGAGGTATGACTTGTGCACCTTCTGAATTTGCATATTCTACAACTTTTTTTATATTTTCATCATTTTGAACATTTTGAAGTTGTTCTTCTGAAACATTTGCTATATACAAAGTAGGTTTCATCGTTAATAAAAAAGTATCTTTTATTAATTCTTGTTCTTCCTCTGTCAATTCAACAGTTCTGGCACATTTACCTGCTTCCAAAACACTTTTTATTTTTTCAAGAGCATCTATTTCTGCTTGAGCCTTTTTATCTGCTTTTAATGCTTTTCTTGCTCTGTCTAATCTCTTTTCTAAAGTTTCTAAATCTGAAAAAATTAGTTCTAAGTTAATTGTTTCTATATCTCTTAAAGGATCTATGCTACCATCAACATGTACTACATTAGGATTTTCAAAACATCTTACAACTTGGGCTATGCTATCAACCTCTCTTATGTGAGATAAAAACTTATTTCCTAACCCTTCTCCCTTACTTGCACCTTTTACTAATCCAGCAATATCTACAAATTCTATTATTGCATGTGTTACTTTTTGTGGTTTATACATTTCAGCTAATTTTTCTAGTCTTTCATCAGGAACAGGAACAACTCCTACATTTGGCTCTATTGTGCAAAATGGATAATTTGCACATTCTGCCCCTGCATCTGTAATTGCGTTAAACAGTGTACTTTTTCCAACATTTGGAAGTCCTACTATACCTATTTTCATAATTAATATCATTCTCCTCTTTGCTTTAATTTATTAGTCTTTCTTCATTATTTTTAAATATCCATATCTACAACTAAATCTTTATATTGAAGCCATGGATTATTTACATCAGGATCTGTTGGATCCCAGTTTCTTAATTCTTCATCATATGATGATAATTTTAAAATAGATTTTTTTATATCATTCGTGTCTGATTGGTCAACTTCTTCTGTACAAAATTCAACCTTCGTCCCTTTCTTGCAGTTATCATAAATCCATTTAGCATCTTCTACAGTTAAACGAACACAACCTTTAGATACAGGTTGTCCTAATTTATCATACTCCCAATACTCAAGTGAAGATTTATCTTGTTTTGTATATGGGACTGAATGGAACAGAATTTGTCCTGTTATTCTTGTTGCATATTGCCCATAAACATTACCTACTAAATATCTCCATTCATATTTATCTGAAATTTCAAAAACTCCTTCATTTGGAGTTGCAATTCCAGTTGAACATATCATATTTTTTACAATAATATCGTTTTCACTATTTTTATCTTCTAAATATATAGTAACAATTTGTTCTTTACAATTTACCTTTATATAATAAGATGATTGATCATTTTTTAAAATCTCTACTTTATAATTTCCTATATTTTCTCCCTCACGTATTTCCGCAGTATTTATCTTGGAAATTTCAGTTTCAACAAGAATTTCTGTATTATTCAAATAACTCGTCATATTTGCTAAGATAATAATCTCAGCTATTATTAGTATGAAAATTGAATATACAATTATAAATATATTTTTCCTATTCCAATTAATTTTAACCATAATATTCACCTGTCTTATATTTAAATTTGTTCTCTTTTGTTACACAAATATATAGTATTATTACATTGGTTATTTCTTTTCGATATTTGTTGTTTTATCTATATTCTCCTTGCCTTCCTCTTTTTTATCCTGAATATTATCTTTATCTTTGCTTTCATCTTTGCTACTATTTGAATCTTGAATTTTATTTATATATAGTACAATTTTTGTTCGTTTTGCCACATTTGAACCTGGTTGTAAACTTTGGTATAAAACTATTCCATTTTGGTTACTACTGTCAGATTTATATTCTATAGTAACCAATAAATTATTCAATAGACTTATAGCTTCTTTTTCACTTTTTCCTATTACGTTTGGAACTTTAATATTTGTATCTTTATCTTCATTTGTCTTTTGTGAATCATCTTTTTGTCCATCATTTTTATTATTATTTGAGCTTTGAGCATTATTTGGGTTGCTATTCTGGCTGTTGTTTTGGTTACCATTCTGTCCATTGTTTTGATTATTGTTTTGGTCACTATTCTGATTATTGTTTTGAGTATTATTTGAATTATTATTTTGATTATTTTCTTGAGCATTATTTTGATTATTTGTCTCCGAATTTTGATTGTTTTCTGTCGAAGTATTCGTACCAGCATCAACTGTGTTTTCAACTTTCTCCTCTGTTTTTTCAGCGACCTTATTCTTCCATGGATTATTTGAATCTGGATCTGTTGGATCCCATCTATTTAATGGATAACCTGCATCAGCTATTTTAACTGCAGATGGCTTACCTAGTGGTCCTGGATTCGATGAAGAATAAAATTCAACTGACGTACCTAACGGACAATTATCATATATCCATTTTGCATCTGCCACCGTTAATCGTATACATCCCAAAGAAGTAGTAATACCTAATCTATCGTAATACTTTGTTATTATTGAATCTGGAGTTTGTTTCTCATATGGAACAGAATGAAATAGAATTTGTCCTGTAATTCTTGTCGAATATTGACCATAAGAGTTCCCAATTAACAATTTCCATCTATATTTATTTTGCGTTTTATAAACCCCTGAAGTAGGTGTTGCAGCTCCTGTAGAGCAAACCATTGCTTTTACTGGAACAGTATAATTCCCATTTTCATCCTTTTTATATGCTGTTACAGTATTTGCAGTATAATTAACCTTTAATAGATACTGATAATTGATAGCATGTTTTTTTTCTTCCTCTTCCTGCTTCTTTTTTTGTTCTTCCTCTTGCTTCTTTTCTTCCTCTTCCTTTTTTTTCCTTTCTTCCTCAGATATTTCTATAATTTCTTCTTGATCTTGTTCTTCTGCTTCTTCTAATTTTTCCTCTAATTGTGTCTCTTGTTCTTCATTATTATCTATTGAATTACTGATTTTGGAAGTATCTTCATTATTCTCTTGTTGAGCAACAAGCGCTTGAACGCTTTCTTTGTTGTAAAAATAATTATATGACACTGTTCCAATTCCTACAAGACATCCTATTGTTGCTACACATACCGCTATAATTATAAATGCTTTTTCTATTTTCTTCTTTTTTAAACCGTCTTCCATATTATTACCTCTTCACGACGTTTAATTTTTATTTTTCACATGTGTTGGAGCTTCCAACCGGATTTGAACCGGTGACCTCTACCTTACCAAGGTAGTGCTCTACCTCCTGAGCTATGGAAGCAAATTCTTTAAGCTTCTATTTTAATTTACAATAATATTAACCAAAAGTCAATATCTCAATTAGGTATTTTGGAAAGTTGAGAAATTTTGGGAACATCCCAAAATTTCTTTCAAATTAATTAATCTATAATATCTCTAATCGCTTTCTTCCTTATTCTTTGAATTGCGTTATCAACTGATTTTACAGGAGTATTCAATTTATCAGCAATCTGTACATAAGATTCACCTTTGGCAAATCTATTTAAAACCTTTTTTTCAAAATCACTCAAAGACTTATCTATTGCACATTCTATTGCATTATAATATTCTTTTTTAGTTATCATATCCAATGGATCTTCTACCAAATTAGAATCAAATACATCCATTACAGTATCAGTATCTTCATCCTCATATGCAGACATATTCAAAGATAAATATGAATTTAATGGCATATGTTTTTGCCTATTAGATGATTTTATAGCAGTTATAAGTTGCCTTTCTATACATAAATTGGCAAATGTTTTAAACGAATTTTCTTTTTTAGGATCAAAACTCTTTATAGCCTTATATAACCCTATTAAACCTTCCTGTACTATGTCTTCTTTCTCTGCACCAACAATAAAATATTTACTAACCTTAATATTGACAAATACCTTATATTTATTGATAATAAATTCAAGTGCAGAACTATCTCCTAGATTTATTAATTTTATAATTTCCTCATCACTCATTTTATTATATTTTTCATCTGTATATTGACTTAAATTTACATTAGTCATAAATTAAACTTCCTCCTGATGCTGTATATTCTAGACATTCTTATTATTATCATTAAAAAAAATATATGTCAATATAAATTTCGCCATTTTTCAATTAATTTTTATTTTTTTATGATTCACCCTTTCTTATATAAAAATTTTTATTCCTCTCTTGTTTTTTATTTTAAAATATGTCATAATTATAAGTGAAGTAATTTTAAAGGAGGATTTTTTAGATGAAAACTAAAAAAATAGTTATTATAGCCATAGTTGCTATATTAGTCGTACTAGGTGGAACCTTTGCAGGTTTATGGTTCTTCACTGATATTTTTAAACCTAAGCAAGAAACTGTTGCAAAAGAGGCTACAGATATTGAAAAAGCATTAAACTTAGAGGGTGCTAGATTCTCAAATTATTCTGAATTTTTAAAACAATATAAAGAAGTCTCAGCAAAATCAAGTAAAAGTAAATTTGATGTAACAGCAAACTTAAAAATATCTAGTTTAGATTCTAATATTCAAAATATTATTAATAAAAGTAAAATATCTTTAGAATCTAATACAGATGTAAAAAACAACAGAGCACAAAGTAAAATTGGCTTATATTCTGATAATTCAGAAGTGTTATCATTAGATTTAGTTACTAACGACACTAGTGTTGGTATAGGATGCGAAGATTTATATGATAAATACATATCTGTTTCTTTAGAAGATTTACTACAATACTTTGAAGAAAATTATGGAGATGAATTTGACACTGATTCATTACAATCAGTTATAGATAATATGTCTGGTGAAAATAGTATTGATCCTTATGAAATTTTATATATTTCTGATGAAGATTTGCAACATTTTGATGAAGCTTATAGAGATGGATATAAGGCTTTAATACCAGCAGATAATTATTCTTCAAAAGACAAAGTTGAAGTAACAGTTAATGGTAATAAAATTTCTACAAAAGCTTATTATCTAACATTAACAGGTAAAGATTGTTATAACTTAATAAAAGGTCTTGGAGATACATTAAAAAATGATTCAGTTTTAAGCAGATTAGTATCTGAAAAATTAAATTTAATTTTAAAATCATCTGGTCAAGCATCAATAAGTGAATCAGATGTAAAGGATTTTATCACTGAGATGGTTGATTCATTAGATGAATCTCTTGAAGATATTAAGGATATGGAAGATTCAGCAGTTCAAATTGCTGTATATTCAAAAGATGATAAACTTGTTAAATTTGATTTTAATTTAATAGAAGACACTGAAAATTTAGATGATACAGAAACAATTTTATCATATCAAACTTCTGATTCTAAAAAAGAATTTATATTTTATGAAGATGGCGAAGAATATATTGTCATAAAAAACAATATTACAGAAGATTCTGATGAAGAAAAATCTGGAGACTTTACAATATCAGTTCAAGGTTCTTCTGTAGCTACAATAGATTATGACTTTGTAAATAAAGAAAATGAAAAAATCATAGATTTATCACTAAATGTTCCATTGTTAAGCTTAAAAGCTGGTGTTAATTTCGAATTTAATGGTAATTATAACAACGGACCAGTAGATATAAAAGGAAGTATTAATTACTCATATGGAAAAGACTCTGCACAAATAAACTTTGATGGTACTATGGAATATGCAGATGATGTATCAGTTACTGAGTTAAATTCAAGTAATTCAGTTGATATATTAAGTTTATCTGAAACAGAATTACAAACAGAAATGGAAAAGATATTAGAAAAAGCTTCAAATGTTTTACCAGATAGATTAAAATTAATCGGTATAAATGTTACCAAAGAAGATTTTTATCAAAATTCAAATAACGATGAGTCAACATCAACTCCTGATTTAGATTCATCTAATGAAGTAACAGAAAATACTGAAGACGCTACAAATGATGCTGCATAATCAACAACATGATTTTCATATATGATAAAAAAAGATCTTCATACGAAGATCTTTTTTTATTTATTATTTGAAGTAAACCTCCAAGCATCTCTACACATTTCCTCTATTCCTTTTTTAGCTTCCCAATCTAAATCATTTTTTGCTTTGCTTGGATCTGCATAACATGTTGCAATATCACCTGGCCTTCTTTCTACTATTTTATAGGCAACTTTAACACCTGTTGCATCTTGAAAAGCCTCTACAATTTGTAAAACTGAATAACCAGTACCTGTACCTAGATTATAAGCTTCAACCCCAGTAAATTTGCGTGCCTTGTCTAATGCCTTTAAATGGCCTAGAGCTAAATCTACCACATGAATATAATCTCTAACTCCTGTACCATCCACTGTGTCATAATCATTGCCAAATACCCTTAAATAATCTAATTTGCCACATGCAACTTGATTAATATATGGCATTAAATTATTTGGAATTCCATTTGGGCTTTCCCCTATTAACCCACTTTCATGTGCTCCTATAGGATTGAAATATCTAAGTAAAATCACACTCCAATTATTGTTTGAAATATATACATCATTTAGAATTTGTTCTATCATCAATTTTGTACTTCCATATGGATTTGTGGCTGATAATGGAAAATCTTCTTTAATTGGAACCGTTTTGGGATTTCCATATACTGTTGCAGATGAACTAAATACTATTTTTTTGCAATTGTGATTTCTCATAACATCTAATAAGATAAGAGTCCCTGTAACATTATTATGATAATATTCTATTGGTTTTACAACTGATTCTCCCACTGCCTTTAAACCAGCAAAATGTATAACTGATTCAATTTTTGGATTTTCAACAAAAACTTTATCCAGTTTTTCCTTATCTAGCAAATCAACTTCATAAAATTTAAAATTTTTCCCTGTGATTTCTTTAATTTTGTCTAAAACTTCTGGCTTACTGTTACTGAAATTATCTACAATAACTATTTCTTCTCCCCTATTTAATAATTCAACCACTGTGTGGCTTCCAATATAACCTGCTCCACCTGTTACTAATACTGACATAAATTTCCTCCCTATTTTTTATTACATTTTATATAATTCTACATAAACCTTGTATGCTGTTACAGTCTTTCTTACATACATATTTGTTTCTTTATACGGTATATTCTCAATATTTGAACCATCTGAATTAATTATTCCTTTAGAAATCCAATTATCTACATTTCCTATTCCTCCATTATAGGCAGCTATAGCCAAATAATAATTTTCATTATATTTTGTTAGTAATTCATCGAAATATCTAGCTCCCAACATTATATTAATTTCTGGCTCATATAACATATCACTTTCAAAGTTTTCTAAATTCAAATGTTTTGCTATTTCTATTGCTGTTGAGTCCATCAATTGCATAAGTCCTTTGGCCCCACTAGCAGAAGTAGCATCTTTATTAAAATTACTCTCTACTTTTATTATTGCATATATCCACATTGGATCAATGTCATTTATTTCTGCATATTTATTTACATGTTCTGAATATTCCTGTTTATAAAATTGTTTTTGCACTATATTATAAACATTGAATATCTTAAATAATAATATAAATACCAAAGTTATTGATATTGTTACTATTATTTTTATTGTAAATTTTCTTTGCATGCAATCTCCCCTTTTTTATCTTTATAGTAATTCAATTGAAATTACATCTACTTTGCTTCATACCAATTTAAAGCCTCAGATGTTTCAACTTTTAATGGTACAATCATCTTTATAGCACTTTCCATATTTTCTTTTAGTAATTTATCAACTTCATCTTTTTGTTCGATTCTAGCTTCTATAATAAGTTCATCATGCACTTGCAATACAATTTGTGCATCCAAATTTTTCTCCTTCAATTTTTTAAATACATTTATCATGGCAATTTTCATTATATCTGCTGCAGTTCCTTGAATAGGCGTATTCATTGCTGCTCTGGAGCCAAACTGTCTTACCATATAATTATTTGATGATAGTTCTGGAATATATCTTCTTCTATGAAATAGGGTTTCAACATAACCTTTTTGTTTTGTTTCTTCAACAATATTGTCCATGAATTTTTTTATTCCGCTATATTTTTCCAGATACTGTTGAATATAATTTTTTGCTTCTTTTCTACTTATTCCAAGTTGCTCAGATAACCCAAAATCACTTATTCCATAAACAATACCAAAATTCACGGCTTTTGCTGAACTTCTTTGTTCTTTTGTAACATCTTCTATTGGAATTCCTAAAACCTTTGATGCAGCCTGTTTGTGAACATCCTCATCATGTAAAAATGCTTGTACCATGTTTTCATCTTCTGATATATGTGCTAATACTCTTAGTTCAACTTGTGAATAATCCGCATCCACATAGATATATCCATCTTTTGGTTTAAAAACTTTTCTTAATTGCTTACCTAATTCTATTCTTGTTGGTATATTTTGCAAATTTGGTTCTGTGCTACTTATTCTTCCTGTAGCAGTTATTGTTTGATGGAAAAATGAATGTATTCTATTAGTCTTCTCATTTATATAAGGCAATAATCCTTCTACATATGTTGAGTTCAATTTCATTAAACTTCTATATTCCAATATTTTTTCTATTATTGGATGATGTTTTTTTAACTTTTCTAATATATCTACATCAGTTGAATAGCCTGTTTTTGTTTTTTTGATAACTGGTAAATTCAACTTTTCAAATAAGATTCTCCCTAGTTGTTGAGTAGAGTTTATGTTAAAATCTTCGCCGGCTAAATTATGAATATCTGTTGTTAAAAGCTCTAAATCCTTTTTTAATTTATTTCCTATCTCTATTAATTCATCTTTATCTACATACATACCATTTACTTGCATTTGAGCTAATACTTCCACTAAGGGCATTTCTATATTTCTAAATAAATCTAGACTATTAATTTCTTTCAACTTTTCTAAGGTTTTGCTTGATAACCTTCCTATGCAATATGCATACATTGCATTTTTGTACTTTTGATTTTCTAACTCCATAGAGACATTTGAATTAGCTTGTATATCAAATAAATTTATTTGCTCATTTTTTTGAGTGTTTTTTGACTTTTCCTCATTATTTGATATGAATTCGTCTATATCAATATTTAAATATTCTGATGCTAAATTTTGCATTGTTAATTTATTAGTGGGATTTAATACATAACCAGCAATTTCTGCATCATATGTCATTCTACTTAGATGAACTCCATTTTCCATTAACATGACATAGTCTTCATTCATTGAATATCCATATTTTTCGATATTCTCATCCTCAAAGATTTGCTTGAAGATTTCTAAAAATTCGCTTAGTTTTGTTATTCTTATGTAATAAACTTCTTGAGTTTCTATATTAAAAATATTACAAGAAACTATTTGTTTTTTTATTATACTCTTACTTTGTTTATCTACTACTTTTCCAAAATAGTAAATTAGCTTTTTTTGTTTTTTTATTGTATTTATTATATCTATGTTTGAAGCATCAGTATTTTTTATTTTAAATAATTCCTTTGTTTCTTTACTATTTTGAAATTCATTTAAATTAAATCTTTCTATAAATCTATTGAAATTTAATTCCTTAAATATATTTAATACTTCTTCCTTATTCCACTCTTTAACTTTCAAATCATCAATTGTTTGATCAATTGGTACCTCAACATTTATTGTTCCTAAAAATCTTGAAAGTTCTGCTAATTCTTTATTTTCTACAATTTTTTGTTTTGTTTTTCCCTTAACAGATAGTGCTGTATCTTCATCTAAAGCTTTGTATAAATTCTCAATTGTTTTATATTCTTTAATAAGACTTAAGGCTGTTTTTTCACCTACTCCTGGGACTCCTGGAATATTATCTGATGCATCACCCATAAGTCCTTTAACCTCTATTAGTTGTTTAGGTTCAACTCCATATTCTTCTAGAATTTTGTTTCTATCAAAATTATCAACTTCAGTTTTTCCTGCCTTGGTTCTAGGTATTCTAATTGTAACCTTGTCTGTAGCCAACTGAAAAGTATCTCTATCTCCTGAAAGTATGGTAACTTCTATTCCAGTTTCTTCTGCTATTTTAGCCAAAGTTCCTAAAACATCATCTGCCTCATAACCCTCTTTTTCAATAATTGCTATGTTCATAGCCTTTAAAATATCTTTTATAATTGGCATTTGCTCTGCAAGTTCATTTGGCATTCCTTTTCTATTTGCTTTATATCCTTCATATCTTTTATGCCTTGCAGTTGGTGCTTTTAAGTCAAAAGCGACTGCCATATAATCTGGTTTTAAATCATCCATGACTTTGAATATAATTGCTAGAAATCCATAAACAGCATTTGTATATGTTCCATCTTTTGTTGTTAGCATTCTACTTCCTAAAATACCATAGAACGCCCTATTCATGATGCTGTTTCCATCTATTACTAATAATCTTGACATATGTAGTTTTCTCCTTTGGTAATGTATTTATAAAACTAATAACTATCTTATATTAGTATTATTTAAGTTATAATATCACAAAAGTATTTGTATAGCAATAAGTTTAATTCAATTTTATTTTTATAAACATAAAAAAAGAAATTTAAGGAAAGTCCCCAAATTTCTTTTTTAATAATTATCTATTTAATCCTTTTCTTCCTGCATAAATTGCAACATCAGCTAATTCCGCTTCTATATTTAATAATCTATTATATTTTGCAACTCTATCTGTTCTACATGGAGCACCTGTTTTAATTTGTCCTGCATTTGTAGCAACTGCAACATCAGCTAATGTTGTATCTTCAGTCTCACCACTTCTATGAGAAACTACTGCTGTCATTCCGTTTTTCTTAGCTAATTCTATAGCATCTAAAGTTTCTGTTAATGTACCGATTTGATTTAACTTGATTAATATGCTATTTGTAACTCCTAAATCAATACCTTTTTGTAATCTCTTTATATTTGTAACAAATAAATCGTCACCAACTAATTGAATTCTACTTCCTAATCTATCTGTTAATTTTTTCCATCCATCCCAGTCCTCTTCAGCTAGACCGTCTTCAATTGAGATAATTGGATATCTATTTACTAAGTCTTCTAGGAAGTCAATCATTTCATCACATGTTTTTGTTTCATTTATTTTCCAGAAATGATATTGTCCATCTTTTCCAATTTTCTTAGCTTCATCATACATTTCTGTTGCAGCTACATCTAAAGCTAAGCAAACTTCTTCACCTGGTTTATATCCAGCTTTTTCTATAGCTTCTACAATTAGTGCTAATGCTTCATCTTCATTCTTTACATTTGGAGCAAATCCACCTTCATCACCAACACCTGTAGCTAGTCCTTTTGATTTTAAAACTTTCTTTAGGTTATGATAAATTTCACAACTCATACGTAAGCATTCTGAGAATGTTTTTGCTCCAACTGGCATAATCATGAATTCTTGTACACTTAATGTACTATCAGCATGTTTTCCACCATTCATTATATTCATCATAGGAGTTGGTAATACTTTTGCGTTTGTTCCTCCTATATATTCATATAGTTCTATTCCTAATGAAGCTGCTGCTACTTTAGCTACTGCTAAGGATACACCAAGTATTGCGTTAGCTCCTAATTTTGCTTTATTTTCTGTCCCATCTAATTCTATTAATGCTTTATCTAGCTTTACTTGATCATATACGTTCATACCTATAATAGCATCTCTTATTATTGTATTAACATTATTTACAGCTTTTAAAACGCCTTTTCCTAAGTATCTTGATTGATCATCATCTCTTAATTCAACAGCTTCAAAGCTTCCTGTTGATGCTCCTGATGGAACCATAGCTACGCCACTATATCCACCTGCCATAACTTCAACTTGTACTGTTGGATTTCCTCTTGAGTCTAAAACTTCTAAGGCTTTTACGTCTTCAATTTCTAAATAATCTTTCATTATTCTTCGACCTCCTATATTATTTGTTAATATTTTAACATCACTCAAGTATTCTATCACAAAGTTTTTTTATTTTCAAGTATTTGTTAACATTTTCCAGTTAATTTCGTTACTGTTTAACATATTCGTCTTTTGAGTAGCCGGAAAGTGTCAATGGGAACGGATGTCAATGGGGACGTGTCAATGGGGATGTCAATGGGGATGGATGTCAATGGG
>CANQKT010000002.1 GCA_947624525.1 uncultured Clostridia bacterium
TGTTCGGTGTACAGACAATGTTAGATTGAAAAATTAAGTGTAGTTTGAATACACCTACTTGTCTGGAAGAAGTCAGTTAACTGACTTCTTTTTTTATGGTAGATAAATTGATGTATTTAAAAAATTAGTCTTTTTTCTATATATTGAAAAATCCTGATTCTGTAAATAATTATAATAACAATGTCTAACTTCTCCTACTAATAAATCAGCTGCTTGTACAGGATAGTTATAATAAGAATTTTTATACTTTACTTTTACAGAAACAGATGAAAGGATGGGAGGAAAGCTAATTCCATAATCATAATTCAAAATTCCAAACTGTAATTCTTCTTTTATACTGCTTTCTAAATCATAATATCCATTTGATACTGTTGATTGTTCATCTAAATTAAGAATAAGTTTAACAGGACTATTAGGATTTATTCTATTTTGAGAAATTAAATTTTCAACAATTCTCTTTACTTCTCTTTTTATAATATAATCTTTAAATCGACCTTTAGATGCTTTACTATCAAATATGTAATCTTTAACTTTATGATTAGATACAACAGCTACTGTAGTATCATATTTTTTTATAAAATTTAATAATCTTCTTCTATCAGAAGGTTCTAACATATTTGATTTTAACTCTGGACAAATATATTTACAATTTTGATGATTATGTGTCAGACAAAATTTGTTTTGTATATTAGTGTCTTTTCTGAAATCTTGGCAATATTTAGGTTTTATTAAGTTCACTAAGGATTTGTATTGTCTGGAAAAATCTTCCTGTTCTTTTAAGGATAGAAAAAATACCCCACCATAGACAAATACTAATTCTTTTGGTTCTCCTTTAACCAATCTTCCAGAATCATCCATATTTATATAAATATTTTGTATATTTTCTTCATTGTTTTCATTCATATTTTGCTCCTTAAATATAGTAACTATCATAAATATATTATATATTGCATTATTGAGTTTTTCAATATTTTATAGAATTTTTTCTTAAGTTGGTATTGACTCCGTGTCCTAAAATGTCATCCCCACTTATCCACTATGGTTTTAATATAACTTTTATACACTCATCCTCCTTAGCATCAAATATTTCATAAGCATGTCTACCATCTTCTAAAGGTAAAGTATGAGTAATTATATCTGTCGCATCAAACTCTCCTTTTTTTATCATCTCTAACACAGGTTCCACATATCTTGTTGCAGGACATTGTCCCATTTTTAAAGTTACATTTCTAGTAAACATATTACCAAGTGGGAAATTATTATATTTTGTTCCATATACCCCAACTAATGCAATATGTCCACATTTTCTAACTGCCTGCGAAGCTATTTCAATAGCAGACTTAGAACCACCTTGTAATTTTAAAGCAGTTTCAACCTTTTCCATAATTGACATCTTACCATCTACACCAACACAATCTATTACACAATCTGCCCCACCATGTGTAATTTCTTTAATATATGCTCCTGTCTCATCATATTCCTCAAAATTTAAAATTTCTGCTCCATAACTTTTCGCATGCTCTAGCCTATATCCAACTCTATCTACAGCAATTACTCTAGAAGCTCCTTTTAAAATACACCACTTTATAGTAAGAAGCCCTACAGGACCACAACCAAGAACAACAACAGTATCTCCTTTTTTTACATTTGCTATCTCTGTTCCCCAAAGCGAAGTTGGAATTATATCAGTTAAAAATAAAACCTGTTCATCTTTTAATTCTTCTGGTACTACCTTAGGTCCAACATTTGCATGAGGAACTCTAATATATTCAGCCTGTCCTCCGGCATAATTTCCATAAGATTTACTATATCCTAATAAGCCCCCTGCTTCCCCATACTCATTACTATTATCACATTGACTATATTCTTGGTGATCACAAAAAAAGCAGTGTCCACATGCCACTGGAAATGGAATAACAACTCTATCACCTTTTTTTATATTTCGTACATCTTTACCAACTTCTTCTACAATTCCCATAGTCTCGTGTCCTAATACAAATCCATCATACATTCCTTTTACTAATCCGTGTATTAGATGCAAGTCAGAACCGCAAATAGCAGTTGATGTTACTTTAACAATAATATCATCATCTTTTTCAATTATAGGATCTTTTACATCCCTACAAGCAACTTTTTGAATACCATCATAAACAAGAGCTTTCATAATTACCTCCAAATGTTTAATTTAAATGTATTATTTACGTTTTTCTTCTTATTATTCATAAGGGGTTTTAAATTGGAAACTTTTATTTAATATGGCGTTTAATTGTATTATTACTTTTAAGCAATAATGACA
Source organism: uncultured Clostridia bacterium (assembly GCA_947624525.1). Taxonomy (GTDB): domain Bacteria; phylum Bacillota; class Clostridia; order TANB77; family CAG-508; genus CAG-492. The sequence goes on from CANQKT010000002.1 coordinate 2,297, forward strand.
ATTACGACCATGACGACAAAGACTAGAAAGTAGTCTTAAACTAGGTAGTCCGACAACTATCTAGTTTTTTTACAAAAAAAAGATGTGAACCGACATTCACACCTTAGTACATATTGTCATCTTCATTTGACTTTTTGCTTAAGCTATTGTTAGTATAGCATTATTTTTTATATTTGTCAAACGATTTTTAAGAATAATTGGTTTGAGGTAAAATTTTTTGTATTGAATCGATTGTTGTATAAAATTTAAAATAATTTACTTTTCTTTTCTAACAAATAAACAATACTCTAAATTTTTAGGATTCTTATTTTTAGAATATCTACTTACTATTTCAAAATATCCTACATCTTGAATAAACTCAACATCATAATGTGATACTCCATACGACATAAGTTTACATTTATCTTCATCATAAGCCAGACCATAAATATGGCTTTCGTTTAACCCTTTAATATCTATATCTTTTTTATAGTCCATTACCAAAAAATCACTTTTATATGCAAAACTTTTTAATCGTTTAGCTGGTATTTTAATAAAAAATTTGATAATTAATATTGTTCCAATAATGAACAAAATAGCACCGCCAGTTAAAATAGCCATTATTAAAGAATCATTAACATTTCCAGTTTCAGTATCTGCTACCAGAAAAATCGCGCACAAAAAAATTATAATAAACCATAAAAGTGAACTTAGAATTCCTGCAATTAACATTCTACCTTTTTTATATTTTTTTATGTATTTTTTATATAATTCATCTTTCTCTTCTTGAGATAATTCTTCAGGATCTTTTTTTAGCTCTAAAGCTTTTCTATGTATTATTTTTTTAGCTTTGCCATAATCAATGTTTTTTACGTTTTCAGGGATACCATTTCCTATCAAAGTATAATTTTCTCCATCAATTGGAATTATATATCTTTGTAAACTTTTTGTGTAAAAAACTATCATTCTATCTCTATCAAATGTTCCTTTTGGAACAACTGATTGCATTATATATGGTATTCCGTTTTCATCATTAAAACCATCTTCACAATAAAGAATTTCTGTGCTTTGTGGGAAATCACTTCTTTTAATTATCGTGGCTCCTACATAAGTATAATCATCACCTAAATCTAAATTGTATTTCTCAATTACTTTTTCTATTATTTCTGTTTCTTTACTCATAAATTGGTCTCCTCTAATTATTTCAAAACACACTTTTCTCATAAAATAATTTTAAAACATCCAACTGTCTTAGCCGGAGCAATATAGACCTTAACAAAATCCCCAACTTTCAAATTATTTTTTTCTACATCTTCTTTAGATAATGATGTATCACCATATTGTATTTGATCATACGTAGCATTTTGAATAACTCTATTATGCCATAAAACTTTAATTGCAAATTTATTTCCTTTATTTACCATTTCACCAATCATACCATCTTGAATCCATTCATCATTTTTTCCTTCAGCAAATTTTACATCTGTTAAAGCTAATTTGTTTTTTTGCTCTTCATTTAAATTAGCAACCATTTCGTTTAATTTTTGTTTTTCCTTTTTTACAAAGAAAACTACGATTCCTATAAATGCTGCTACAACTAACAATCCTATAACAAATTCCATTATTATTACCCTCCTAATTATTTTTATTAATTAAACATCTAATTCGTAAAAATTTTAACATATCTTATAAAAGTTTTCAATACTTAAGTTTTAAATCAGATTTTCCTATTTGATTTGTAGCGCCTAAATAAACCACGCACCTCCTCCATGCCCGCCTTCACCTGTTGGATTATTTAACACAACCAAAATAACCAACTGAGGATCAGAAATAGGTGTAACACCCACAAAAGAAGCAACATACTTATTAGTATTAACCCCATCCTCTGAAGTTCCAGTCTTACCACCAATAGTATATCCCTTAACCTGAGCATTTTTTCCAGTTCCTTCACTAACAACACTTTCCATCATACTTAATACCTTCTCAGAGGTTTCCTTCGAAATAACTTGAGCTTTCTTCACAGGTTCAATTTCTGTAGGCTCTCCGGTTTCACTATCCACTACTTTTTTCACTATCCTTGGCTTTATATATGTACCACCATTAGCAATAGTAGAAACAGCTGTACACATTTGTATAGGAGTAATCTCAAATCTTTGCCCAAAAGAAATCGTTCCGTAATTCTACAGGTCCAACTTTGTCTTCTGCTAAAAAAATACTACCCGCTTCTCCCGGTAAATCAACACCAGTTTTGCTTAGAAATCCAAACTTTTCTAAATATGAATAATATGTATGAACACCTAATTTTTGCCCTATAGAAATAAATACAGGATTACATGAATTCATTAAAGCTTCTCTTAATGATTGACTTCCATGAGGTCTATAATATCTCCAACATTTTATACGTACACCAGCAATTTCTATCGAACCACTACAATTAAACTCTCCCTTATTATCTGTATCTGTAATCCCCTCTTCCAAAGCAGCAGATGATGTTATTAATTTAAAGGTAGAACCAGGTTCATACCCATCTGAAATAGCCCTAATCCTCCACATTTGCTGTAAGGCATTTGATTTATCTTCTTGTGACATATTATCCCAATTACTCTCAAGCTCTGTATCATTAATTGTATATGGTTCATTTAAATTATAATTAGGATAACCTGCCATAGCCAAAATATCACCATTATTAGGATTCATAATAATAACACTTCCACCATCTGTACATTGATTATCTATACATGCCTCCTCTAAATACTTCTCTGCAATTCCTTGAATTGTAGCATCAACTGTAAGAACTAAACTATCACCATCAATTGCTGATTCATAATCTTCACCTTCTTTTAGAATAGTATTACCTTTAGCATCTGTAATTTTTATTATTTTACCTGTTTCCCCTTTTAATTTTGAATCATATAGAGCCTCAATTCCATTTAAACCTTGATTATCACTTCCACAAAATCCTATAATCTGAGATGCTAAATTATTATAAGGATAATATCGTTTTGTATCTTCATCTACATTAATACCAGTTAAAATGTTATTATCTTCCATCCATTTCATTAACTCATCTGACTGTTCTTTATCCACTTTTCTTGCTATAGTTTCAATAGAACTTCTTTTTGAAACCTTCTTCAATGTAGTCTCGTAATCAACATCAAAAATATCTGATAATGCCCTTGCAACTTTTTCCTTATCATTTTTAGCAATGTTTACCGGATTAACTGTAATAGTCCTTACTGTAGCACTAACTGCTAAAACCTTCTCACCAGTAGCATCATAAATTGTTCCCCTTTTAGGATTGATTTTTCTATCCAAAGTATGTTGAACATAAGCCATATATTTTAATCTATCACCATCAACAAACTGAATCCATGCAATTCTTCCTATAATCAGTGACATAACAAGAAACACCACTATTATGGCATTTCTCATTCTTTTTTTTCTTGTTAATGCACCCTTTTTCTCAATTTTATTAATATTTATTTTATCCTTTTTCTTCTTTGCCTTTTTCCTCATTTTCTGTATTTCACTCAAACCACAATCATCTCCTAATTCATATCAGATTATTCCTAATCAAGAACAAATAATTACACTAAATTATATGTTTTCAAAAAACTTAGTATGACTGCCCACTACAATTCCAGTGCTCATGTAATTAGCAAGTAAAAATAAGGATAAAATTTATGTTGATAACCCCCACCCTATATGATATAATGTTCATGAAAAATCAAAAGAAAGGAGCCTATGATATACCCAAATATCATAGAAAAATAAGATGTACAGAAAAACATATCTTGAAGTAAATTGTGAAAATTTGAAAAATAACATTATAAATATAAAACAAAATTACCCAGACTACGAATACTACTTCGGAGTAGTAAAAGCAAATGCCTACGGTCATGGTGGCTATGTTATAAACAGCTTAATAGAAGGAGGAATAAATTATTTAGCAGTATCATCACTAGAAGAAGCTATAAAACTACGTGAATACAATACCGAAATATCAATCTTAATACTAGAACCAATACATTTACAATACTTAGATAAATGCATAAAGCATAACATAACTATTACAGTATCAAATGTCGAATACTTTAGAGAACTACTTACAATTAGTCTACCACAAAAATTAAAAATACATATAAAGCTAGACACCGGAATGAGTAGATTAGGAATAAAATCTTCAGATGAATTAGATAAAATAATTTCTAATTTACCTAATAATCCTAATTTGGTATTAGAAGGAATTTATACTCATTTTGCCACAAGCGGAATCAATGACAAACATTGGGATAATCAATTAGATAAATTTAAAGAAATAACAAAAAATATTGATTTATCAACAATTCCAATAGTCCACATGGGAAGATCTTTAACTTTAGTTAACCATGCTAAAATACCATTTTGTAATGGCATACGACTTGGAATTGTTATGTATGGAATGTCACAAAATATGCCTACACCAACAGGATTTAAAGCATTTTTACGCAATATTCGAAACAACCATCGTAAGAAAAAATTACATATAAGTCCCACAACTACAACAAACAATTTAAATTTACAAACCGCTATAACATTATACAGTGAAGTAATTGAACTTCGTAAGATTCAAGCAAATGATTTTGTTGGATATGGTGCAGAATTTATAGCACCAAAAGAAACAATTATAGCAACAATCCCTATTGGATATGCTGACGGAATTCCTTCAAATATTAAACATGTGGTTATTAATGAAAAATTATATAAGGTTGTCGGAAGTATCTGTATGGATATGCTTTGTGTTAGTGTTGATGACAATGTTAAACTTTATGATAAAGTAACTATTCTTGGAGGAGATAAACTTCCAGTAAAAACCGTTGCTAATGAATGTGGTATTAAAACTTACAATTTATTTACAGGAATAAGAAATCGTGTACCTAGAGTTTACAAAAATGATGATGACTATATAGAAATTGAATATTAAATATACACAAGACTTGCAGGATGGTCAAAATCAGTATTTATGTTGAGGTACACCTAAATATTGGTTTACACGATTAACTGAAAAAATAACTATAGAAAGGACATAACCTATGGATTTTGAAATTTTAATTGCAGGCACAGATGCCAATGCCTACTACATGGCAAGATGCTATCATGAAGCCTTTGGCAAAAAAGCAAATTTACTAGGCAAAACACCTATGATATACACAAAATACACTAATATTTTAAATGTTATATACAATGACAAAATATGGACAGAACAAGGATTTTTAGATGCTATTGAAGATTTTAGGAAAAATCATCCAAATAAAAAAATTCTTCTAATTAGTTCAAATGAAACATATGCAGCCTTTATTAGCAAAAATAAAGCTATAATTAATGAACAATTTGTTCATAATTATCCTAGTATTGATATAATAAATAGTTTAATAATGAAAGAAACTTTTTATAAAACCTACGAAAATTCGGTATTAGACTTTCCAAAAACCATATATTATAACTGTAGCAATCCATCACAAATACATAGCGAATTCTCGTATCCAGTTATAATAAAACCTAGCAATGTTATTGAGTATAACCATATAAGTTTTGAAGGGAAGAATAAGATTTATAAGGTTAATTCTGAAACAGAATTAAACGAAACTGTTAAAAAAATTACACAAAATGGCTATAGAGATACCCTTATTTTGCAAGAATTTATACCAGGAGATGACAGTTATCTATTTGATAGTGTGGTTTATTGTGGCAAAGACAAAAAAGTAAAATTAATTTCTTTTGCTCAAATAGGTCTTCAAGAACATTCAAAAACAATGGTAGGAAATGCAGCTGTTTTAATTAATGGATTTAACCAATATGGCGATAATTCTGAAATGATTCAAAAAATAAAAACATTTATGGAAGATATTGGATATCAGGGCTTTGCAGAATTTGACATGAAATATGATTACAGAGACAAGAAATTTAAAGTATTAGAAATCAATGCAAGGCAAGGAAGATGTAGTTATTATATATCTCCTCTAGGCTACAATTTGGTAAAAGTATTAGTAGATGATTTAATTTATAACAAAGAAATGAATTTTGAGGTTATTGATAAAGAAGTACTATTATCCTTCGTTCCTAAAGGTGTTCTAAAAAAATATATTACAAATGATGTGTTTAAGAAAAAAGCCTTGTCTTTGTGGAAAAAAGGTGCTGTTAATCCTTTAAAATACAAAAAAGATACTGACTTTAAGAGAAAACTACTATTATTAAGACGACATATTGACTACTATAAGGAATTCAAAAACGGAGTATGGAAGGAATCATAGATGGTTACTTATAATATGAGCCCTCTTCATTATCCAATAAATATGGATGAAGAATAAAATTCTTCATCCATATTTTTATTAAACTTCAATTAATTTACACTCTGTATTTGAAACAAAAAAACTATACCTTGTTGTCTATTACTTAGTAAACCATTTTATAATCTTATCAAGAAAACCTGTATCCTCTTCCATCACAATTTGCTCTGTAGCAGGTGCAACATAATCTTCTTTAGGTAAACTAACATAAACTTTTTGTTCATTACTCAATTTTTGCATTCCAAGTTTTTCTTTTGCTACTTGTTCTATATTATTTAAATTTAAACTATTCTCAATATTAACCTCAATTTGTTGGTTTGTTTTGCTTAAAGACTCAAACTCTTTTTTATATTGCTCTTTTCTGTTAAAACTTTCATTTATCAAGGAATTTTGATAACTAATGGCAAATAAAATCGAAAATCCTGTAATTAAAAACATTAGAATTTTCAATTTAGCTTTTACATTCGCTTTTGTAACTTTAACATTTTTTACATTATTAGTAGTTTCAAATTCGTTTTTTTCATTTTTGTTACTATAAGCATTATATTTTCTATTACTATTACTTGAAACCTGCCTTCTTCTATATTCTGGAACATTTCTCTCTTGTATCTCACTTTGTACTCTATTTGTCCTTTTATTTATATCTTTTCTCTTTGCTATATTTTTATTATGTCTCTTATTGGCTCTGGTTATAACAGGTTCTTCTTTTCTTGGATACCTATTTCTATATGGTGCATATTCCGAATTAAGTTTTCTCGGACTAGTACCATACTGATACCCATAAAACCTATCTGCCATTAATTAATTCACCTCACTCTTTTTCGAAAATTCTAAGCTTAGCACTTTGAGCTCTAGAGTTTAATTTTAACTCTTCTTCATTTGCAACAATTGGTTTTTTATTAATAATTTTTCCCAATGATTTATAATTGCATATGCAATATGGTAAATCTGGTGGGCATGTACATTTGCCGAACTGCATCTATATATGCCTGTTTGACAACTCTATCTTCTAAAGAATGAAAAGTTATTATACATAATCTTCCACCCTTTTTTAAACAATCTATTGAAACTTTTACAGTATCATATAAAGGTTTAAGTTCATTATTAACCTCTATTCTAATAGCCTGAAAAGTACGTTTTGCTGGATGACCATCTTTTTGTTTAGCTTTAGGTATTGAATTTTCAATAATTCTAACCAATTCTCCAGTTGTCTCTATCAATTTTTTTTCTCTATATTTACAAATATTTTTAGCAATATTTTTTGAAAAATGTTCTTCCCCATACTCATAAATTATATTAGCTAATTCATCCTCTGTGTAAGAATTTACAACTACCTTAGCAGTTAATTCTTGAGTTTTATCCATTCTCATATCCAATTCATTCTCACCAATATAGCTAAAGCCTCTCGATTTTTCATCTAATTGAAAGGATGAAACACCTAAATCCAGTAAGATTCCATCAACTTGATCTATTCCTAAATTACTTAATATGTCTTTTATATCATCATGATTTCCATGTATATATTTTACATTTTTATACTGCTTTAAATTACTTTTAGCTGCTTCAAGAGCATCTAAATCTCTATCTATACCTATTAATAGACCATTATCAGATAATTTGCTTGCTATAACTCTACTATGACCAGCACCACCTAATGTACCATCAACATATATCCCATCTGGCTTTATATTAAGTCCCTCAATACATTCCTTCAATAGCACTGGTTTATGATTAAATTCTAACACAAACATCTACTCCAATTCCAAAACCCAAATTAAATAGCAGAATTAGTTGGTATTAGTAAAACACCAACTAAAATGCTATTTTTAATTCTTTATCTTTTGTATATTAGTGGTATTTTTATATATAGCATTACACTATATAATTTGTACCATATCCATCTTTTGCTTTTAATAACTCTCTTGTAAATTAAAAACTTATCTTTGGAAATTTTTACTTCTTTTGTTATTTTAGATTTTTTCTTTAGCAAAGCTCTCCATTTTTTCTTTAGAATATCTGCTTAACTTAAAGCTTTATCTTTTGTACCCCTTTTATTTTCATCTTTCGTATCTTAAAAAGTCTTTAGTTTATTGTTTTTTTTGTCTTTAGTAATTTATATAAACTTTTGCAAGTTATATACCAAGCATAGTCATATTCTCTGCTAGTTCATCTGCAGAAATATATTCACTATTATTGTACTCTTTCCACTTATCTTTGCTCCAGAATTCGATACGTGTTCCTACACCAATTATTATAATTTCTTTTTCCATTGATGCATATTCTCTTAAATTACTTGCAACTAAAAATCTACCTTGTTTATCTATCTCACATTCTACTGCTCCTGATAGGAAAAACCTTACGAAATCTCTAGCATTTTTATTTGTTAATGGAAGTGATTTTAATTTTTCTTCAAAGCGTGTCCATTCTTCTCCGAGAAAAGCCGAATAAGCAGCCGTCTAAGCCCTTCGTCATTATGAATTTTTCGCCAACATCATCTCTTAACTTTGCTGGCATTATTAATCTACCTTTAACATCCAGAGAATGTTCATATTCACCAATAAGCATTTATGACACCTCACTTACTTTTTTACCACTTTGTACCACTTTCCTCCACCTGCAATTAAATTGTAATATAACATTTTTTAAAATGCAATAGTTTTTTTTAATTTTTTTAATTTTTTTATTATCGTTTAATACTTTTCACATAGGTAATTTCTGTATAGTAATATAAGGATGCTAAAAAACATCCTTATATAACACATATTTACAATGATAATATTTATTTTCTTTCCCAAATTCCTCATTCAAAACCTGTATTCCTGTATTAACAAAAACATTAGGAGAATCAATCCAATTTATAAATTTATAAGCCTTTTGATCATTACTTGTATACATGCAAACTGCGTAAGATGCATTTCTATTTAAGAAATTAATAATATTAGCAAATTCACCATTTATCAACTGAATTTCATACTCCTTATAGTTTTCGTCTTTCTTTAATCTATCATACTCCTTCATAACCTCATCTTCATACTCATCATTTTCTAAATAAATATAAATAGTTTTTGAAAATAACTCCTTAACAGGTTTATCTTTATTTTTACCCTTTTTTATAAGCTTATCTAATTGACTAATTTGAAGCACATTATCCTCATACATCTGAACTATATTATCATCAACAGAAAAATTCTTTATGCATTCCTTCACTATCAGTAAAATCAAAGCTTCAGTACTGTATTTATTATAATGGCTATGTAAAATAATAATAGAATTTCTAGTAGCTATTGACTTAAAAATATTTTCAATTGCATTCTTTGAACTATCACATTCAACACCAATCACACCTATAGGTACATTATATCTTTCTGTTTCTTTATCTTTTGCTTTAAACTCACTAACTGCTTTTTCTTCTTTTTCTAGCATCTTCAATATACTAGCATAGGTAACATCATCTTCATTCATTTTTATAAGTTCTTCAATTTTAGATTTATTTTCTTTTATTTTTTCTTTAATCAAAGAAAAAATATCAATAGATATACTCTTACTATTATTAATAACATATTTTCTAAACGCTCTTCTTGCATTTGATATATATTCTTGAACAAATTCTGGATTATCGTGTATAAATTTTATTTTAGCTTTATTAGCTTCAATTTTATTTCCATCTTCAAGAAGTAGATTTTTCATTTTTCCTTTAAAAAAGAATTTTTTTATGGAATGTGTAACTCTAATTAAAAAACCCTTTTTTGGCACAATCAATTGCTTATTTTCATCTTGCTCTTGCACTTTTACGTCTATTTTCTCATCTTCTTGCTTTTCCATTTTTTCCTCCTTTGTTTGCTTTTTACATGTGACATATTTAAAAATACGAACTGATATCTTCCAAATTTTCAAAACCGATTTGTCTTAGTACTTCATATACCACAATTGCCACTGAATTAGATAAATTCAATGAACGTAGAGTATGTCTCATTGGAATCCTGATAGTATTATTCAAATTTTCCAAAAGCAAATCCTCAGGTAATCCCTTTGTTTCCTTCCCAAACAAAATAAAAACTTCATCATATTTACCATAATTCATATCAGAATAACAATGCTTAGCTTTAGTAGTTGCCAAAAACATATTTTCACCTAAAGGATATTTTTCCAAAAAAGCCCTTAGTGATTCGTGTTCTTCGATTTCCAACTTATCCCAATAATCTAATCCCGCTCTTTTTAAATATTTGTCACTAATTTCAAAACCTAACGGCTTAACCAAATGCAATTTAGCTCCGAATTGCTGCACATGTTCTAGCAATATTTCCCGTATTCTGTGGTATTTCAGGTTCTACCATAACAACATTAATTTTCATTTTTATAACTATCCTTTCACATATAATAACTATAGACTATCTTCTTTTATTAGTCAAGACAAAAATCGGTGTTAAAAAATTACTGTTAACACTTTTCAAGTTAAGCATTATAGAGCAGAAATCAAATGACAAGCTTATTAAACTTCAGTCTAATATAACTCTCCAACTTGTCCATGAATTCTTGTGAATTAATTTCTTTTCTGGCAACCATATCTAACCCCTTCTCCCAACTAGCAGTTAACTTTGGATTAAGCATATCTGGCATAGATCCATTAACCACATCAAATATAACTTCACCTTTAGGCGTAGGTGTTATAATTTGAGTTTTATTGTTTATTTGAATATACTGAATCCTTTCTAACTTTTTCATAATTTCCGCTCTAGTAGCACTTGTACCAATACCAGCACCTTTAATTTGTTCCCTAAGTTCTTCATCTTCAATTAACTTTCCTGCATTTTCCATAGCCAAAATAATTGAACCTGAATTATACCTTGTTGGAGGACTAGTCTCGGCATCCTTGGTTTCAAAATTTACAATTCCTATCTCTTGTCCCTTTTTCAATTTTTTTACCAATTCTTCACTAATTTCGTTATCCTTTTTTCCAGAAACTTTCTCCTGTTCTTTTTCATCTATAGCATTTTTAATTGCACTTTTATTCAATATTTCAGAATTTTCATTATATTTATCCACATTTTTTCCACTAGTTTGTTTTGGTTTTGCTATTTCCAAATATCCCATTTTAGTACATACTTTACTAGTTGCTGAAAATTCTTCATTTTCTATATTAATAGTAATTGACAATTTATTAAACTCAGCAGCAGGATAAAAAATACATAAAAACCTTTTGACTATTAATTTATACACATCTTTTTGCAATTTATTTAAATTTTCAAAATTTTCATAACCCTGTCCAGTGGGAATAATAGCATAATGATCTGTAATTTTACTATCATTTACATATTTTGACTTTACTATGTTAGTAGAATACTTTTCATCTACCATTTTCTTTATATAACCTTGAACTTCCCTATCTTGATACCCTTTTGCAATTCCATTAAGGTTCTTAGAAATCACCTTAGCTACTGCAGTTGATAACACCCTTGCATCAGTTCTTGGGTATGTAACTAACTTTTTCTCATATAAAGTTTGAATTATCTCTAAAGTCTCATCTGGCTTTATTTTAAATCTTTTCGTACATTCATTTTGAATCTCTGCTAAGTTAAATAACAAAGGAGCATTTTCTTTTTGCTTAGCTTTTTTTACTTCTGTAACTATTGCCTTTTTATCTTTCAAAGAAGCAATAAAATTCCTAGCATCTTCAACCTTTTTAAAACCTGTTTCATTATATAACTTAGATGTATTATACATACTAGACTTCTCGTTTGCCTTCCATTCAGCCTTTAAAGTTTCTTGACCATCTCCAAACTCACCTACAATTTTATAATAAGTAGTTTTTACAAAATTTCTTATTTCTCTTTCTCTATTAACTATCATTCCTAAAACACATGTCATAACACGACCTACTGAAATAGAAATTCTTTCTTCATTTAGTTTGTTGGCTACTCTTCTACCAAAAATTATAGTTAGTAATCTGGAAAAATTTATTCCAATTAGATAATCCTCTTTTGCACGTAAATATGCCGAATCAGATAAGCTATCATATTCCTCCAAATTTTTTGCTTCACTAATTCCTCTTTTTATTTCCTCTTCTGTTTGAGAATCTATCCATACTCTTCTTCGTTCTTTATTCTTAACACCAGCCATTTGTTCAACTAATCTATATATATACTCTCCTTCACGCCCTGAGTCAGTAGCAACATAAATTATCTCAACATCTTCTCTTACTAATAAAGATTTTACTATGTTAAATTGTTTTTCAACAGCTGGAATTATCTCATATTTATATTCCTTAGGCATAAAGGGCAATGTATCTAGTCTCCAAAACTTTAATTTTTCATCATAAACCTCTGGATATGACATTGTAATTAAATGACCTACACACCAAGTAACTATCCATTTATCAGACTCCAAATAGCCGTCTTTTCTAGCACCATTTATTCCTAAAACTTTCGCAAACTCCATAGCAACTGAAGGTTTTTCAGTAATCAAAATATTTTTTGCCATAACACTTCATTCATCCTTTCATACTACCCCAAATAACACTATTGTTTTCGCCATTATATCATAATATCTGTATTATAACAATTAAAAAATTTATTTATTATTTTATTTCTTCTAGGTTACAGTTTAAGTGCTAAAAAAGCCATTGTAGAGTAGTCAAAAGAACCTAAACAATTAAAAGTCACAATTATAAAATCGATTAGCTTAATCACGATGAATACAGCATTGCCACAAACTTGACTAAACCAAAATTTTATAGTATATTATTTATTGTATAAAAAATAAGAAAGAATAGGTGATTTAAATACATGTTATGTTCAAAATGTAAGAAAAACACAGCAGTTGTTTTTGTTAACAGAATAGATAACAACCAACAGCATATGGAGGGATATTGTTACAATTGTGCAAAAGAAATAGGTATAAATCCATTAGAAGCTTTAGCAAAGCAAGCTAATTTATCTCAGTCTGATTTAGAAGATATGACATCTCAATTTGAAACTATGTTTCAAGATCTTTCTGAAAATATGTCTGAAGAAGATTTAAATGACTTAATGTCAGATAGTGAAGATGCATTGAACGAATTAAATCCCGAATCATTAGGTTCAATTTTTTCTGGATTGTTCGGTTTTAAAAATAATGATAATGCAAATTCTGCAGAACAAGAATCTTTTTCAAAATCAGATAAAACACAAAAAGTAAAAGAAAATAAAAAACAAAATAATAAGAAGAAAAAAGCCCTAGATACATTTGGGACCAATCTTACAAATAAAGCTAAAAATAATCAATTAGATATGGTTATTGGTCGTGATAGAGAAATTCAAAGAATAGTGCAAATCCTAAATAGACGTTCAAAAAACAATCCATGTTTAATTGGTGAACCTGGTGTAGGAAAAACTGCCATAGCTCAAGGATTGGCTATTAAAATAGCAAATGGAAATGTTCCTGCAAAATTACTAAATAAAGAAGTTTATCTTTTAGATATGACAGCAGTTATAGCTGGAACACAATTTAGAGGTCAATTTGAAGCAAGAATGAAATCAATAATTGACGAATGTAAAAACCTAGGTAATATAATTTTAGTTATTGATGAAATCCATAACATAATTGGGGCTGGAGATGCTGAACATTCTATGAATGCAGCCAATATATTAAAACCATCTTTATCTAATGGAGAAATTCAATTAATTGGAACAACTACCTTAAAAGAATATAGAAAATATATTGAAAAGGATTCTGCTTTGGAAAGAAGGTTTCAACCAGTTAAAATAGAAGAACCTTCTGTTAATGATTCAATTGAAATTTTAAATGGTATTAAAAAATATTATGAAGATTATCACAAAGTAAAGATATCTAAAGACGTTATACGTCAAACTGTTATAATGTCTGAAAAATATATTCATGATAGGTTTTTACCAGACAAGGCGATTGATATACTAGATGAAGCATGCTCAAGAATAAATTTAAATAATAAACAATTATATAAATTAGAAGTTTTGAAAAATGAACTTAAAAAAGTGCAAGAAGAAAAAGAGGAAGCAGCCTCTGCTGATTCAACAGAGGATTATCAGAAAGCAGCTGAATTAAAAACTAAAGAATGTAAGTTAAATGAACAAATAGCTGAATTAAGCAAAACCATGAAGACCGTAAGTTTAACGGTTCAAGACATAGCAAATGTAATTGAACACTGGACTAAAATTCCGGTTAAAAAAATTACAGAAGCTGAAACTCAAAAATTATTAAATTTAGAGCAAAACTTACATAATAGAGTTATTGGTCAAGATCAAGCAATAGAAGCAGTTTCAAGAGCTATACGTAGAAATCGTGCTGGTTTAAAAAGTGCAAAACGCCCACCTTCATTTATATTTGTAGGTCCTACTGGCGTTGGTAAAACTGAACTTGCTAAAACTTTAGCCTATGAAATGTTTGGCAATGAAAACTCAATTATTAGAATAGATATGTCCGAATATATGGAAAGTCATTCTACTTCAAAACTAATAGGTTCACCTCCGGGATATGTTGGATATGATGATGCTGGTCAACTTACAGAAAAAGTCAAACGAAATCCATATTCTATAATCTTACTTGACGAGATAGAAAAAGCACATCCTGATGTATTTAACCTTCTATTACAAGTTCTAGACGAAGGACGTTTAACTGATTCACAAGGAAATACTATTAATTTTGAAAATACAATTATTATAATGACATCTAATGCAGGTTCAACCTTAAATACAAACTCAATTGGATTCGGAGCAAATGATGAAACAAGGAAAAATAAAATTTTAGATACTTTAAAAGAGGTTTTTAGGCCAGAATTTCTAAATAGAATTGATGAAATAGTTGTTTTTGAACAATTAACTAAAGAACAATTACTTCAAATAATTGATTTAATGTTAAATGAAACATCAAAAGTTTTACAAGATAAAGATATTACAATGGAGGTCTCTTTCGAAGCAAAAGAATACATATTACAACAGGGAACAGACTATAAATATGGGGCAAGACCTTTAAGAAGAGCAATTCAGAGATATATAGAAGACGAGATTTCCGACATGATATTAAGATCTGAACTAAAAAACGGACAAAAAATTATCATAACATTTGACACTGGATTACATTTCAATGTTCAATAATATTAATATATTAGAAATTGGAGGATTTTTTATGCTTAAAAATGTACCAAATGCACTAACGATCGCACGTTTTATAATAATTCCATTTATAATAGCATCTCTAATACAAAATAATTATATTTTAACCTTTATATTTTTAACACTATCAGCTTTGACAGATGTAATGGATGGCTATATAGCGAGAAAATTTGATTTAATAAGTAATTTTGGAAAATTAGTAGATCCCTTAGCAGATAAAACTACACAAATAGCTATTTTAACAACTTTAGCATTAAAAGGCTTTATTCCATTATGGATGATTCTTGTTATATTCATAAAAGAATTTGCAATGATTGCAGGAGCATCCTTCCTATATGGAAAAGATTTAGTTGTATCAAGTAAGTGGTATGGGAAATTAGCAACTGTGTTATTTTATGTTGCTATAGTGTGTTCTCTTGCTATAAAATACTTTGATATAGATTTTAAATTTGATATATATGTATATTATTTAGCTTTAGTCTTTACTATATTTTCTCTTTGCATGTATTTTCATGCTTTTTATGCACAAGGTTATTTAAAGAAGGAAAATTTGAGGATTAATAAGTAGATAAGAAATTTTGGGACGTTCCTAGGGAATTGGGGAACGTCCCAAAATTTTCTAATTTTTCCCTCAAATTTCCTACTCAAAATTTTCCAACAATTTATTTAAGTTAACTCTTCCTACAACCTCTATTCCATCTTCTAAATTGGCCAAATCTTCTTCAGACAAATATTGTACTGAAATATCTGTCAATCCTTTAAAAATATATTCTCCAATATCATTTTTGCAACTAATACTAATATATCCATCTGATTCTCTTAAAATATAATGTTCACCACATATTCCTGAATTATTCCTGGATAACTTAATTTCATCTGAACTAAATTCATCTATATTCCAACCATCGTAATATTCTTGAACTTTACCTTGATTCAAGTTAACAATTTCTCTAGGAACCATTTCTGTTGAAGTAATTGTATGACCACATTGACTATAAGTTTGAGTCAATATTATATTAGCCTTTGGAGAAACAATAATTTCAGATGAACTTGTATCAACAACTTCATCTGATTTTTCTTCGGCAAGCACAGCTTGATTAGATCTCTTCTCTTCTTTTGAAAAATTGATAAAAGAATTTACCATAAATCCAGCTATGACAGCAAATATAAATATTGCAATAAGTAGAGCTGTTATTATCCATTTTTTCATTTTAATCACCTTATCCTTTTATTGTAGTATTTCTTATTTTGGAAAATTTATACATAAATTCTTAAATTTCTGTATTCACAAATACTTTACCTTTATTATTTATAATTATAGAAATTTCGCCATTTTGATCTGTTCTATAAACTCTAGCACCGAATAGCTTTTAATCTTTCTATAACATTTTCATTAGGATGTCCAAAATTATTTTTTTCTCCAACACCTATTAGAGAAATTCTAGGTTGTACCTTTGCTATAAATTCTTTTGTAGATGAAGACTTTGAGCCATGATGTGCAACTTTTAATATTGTTGAATCCAGTATTTCTTCATCATATTTTTCTAGTATTTTTTCTTCAGCAATTTTTTCTATATCCCCAGTAAATAATATAGAATTGCCTTTATAATTTAGCTTACATACTATAGAATTGTTATTTAGAATATTATCATAAATTAGATTATTATTAGGCCATATAATGTCAATATATGTAAAATTATCTATTTTTAACCTATCCCCTGCACTTACACATATTATTTTGATGTTTTTACTTTGTGCTAATTTTAAAAAAATATCATAATTATCTGAAACTTCTCCTTGTTTAGATATAATAGCATTCTTAACCTTTAATTTTTCCATCACAGAAAATAAACCTTTACAATGATCAGAATCAAAGTGTGAGAATATCATGTAATCAATTGTTTTTATCCCTCTTGCTAATAAATATGGAAGTAATACACTTTCACCTACATCATAATCTCCAGTTTCACTTCCCCCACCATCAATCAATATACGTTTATTCGCATTAGTTATAATTAATGTGCTATCCCCTTGTCCTACATCTATAAAGTGAATTTTTAGACCTGATTTATAAGAAAATACAGAATTAAAAATAATAACTAAAATTATACCTAATATTGGAATTTTCAAATTACGTTTACTATCCTTTTTATTAAAATATAAATAAAAAACAATTAGATAATAAGCAATTATTGTGATGATAGTTGGTGTTGTCGTTGTAAATCTTGTAAATGTAATATTAGCAGAAAACTCTGCAATTTTATTAAAAACCTGTATGAATATATTTAATGGAATAGAAAAAACTTTGGCAATGCCAATAGATATTAGAGATGTACCTACTGTTACATAGCCCATAAAACACATTACTCCTAATATCGGAGTCACGATAATATTAGAGATAAGAAATGTAAGAGAGAATATATTAAATTCATATATTAATATTGGAATAATTAAAATATTAGCTGATATACTAAGTAATACAATTGATTTTATCTTTTGGCAAAACTTATTTATTGTATTATGTTTTTGTTTTATATCTATTTCTATATTTTCTGGAATTACATTTTGCCTTAAACGTTGAGCATGTATATTGCTTAATTCGTTTATATCTATTAAATCAGATTTTGTATATTGTATGTCATTCTTTCCTTTTGGTCTATCAAACATACCTTGTATTTTATTTTTTAAAATGGTATTAAATTCATTACATACACTTGTAATCTTAGAATTAAACAACACTATTCCCAATGTTCCTAAAAATGAGAGTTGAAATCCTAAATTTAATATATTGTATGGATTAATAATTAAAATAAATAAACATGCAATAGAAATATTATTTATAGTATCAGATTTCCTATAAACTAGCTTTGAAATAATCATAATGCAACTCATTATAACAGCCCTTACTACTGATGGTGAACCTCCTGTTAACTGAGCAAAAAATATTAGTAATATCATAAACATGTATTTACTTTTTCTTTTATCAAATTTTTTTAATAGGAAACTACATCCCATTATAACATAACTAACATGCATTCCTGAAATTGCAAGAATATGTGATAAGCTTGCATTACTAAACGTATTTTTTTGTTTATCATTTATCATGCTAGTATCACCTAATAATAGTGCTACTGCTACACTTGCTGTTTCATTTGGAAGTACTTTACCTAGATTTTCTTTAAGCTTATTTTGCAATTTATTTATCCACATATTATAAACAGATAGTGAATTTTTCTTTATTATTTGTATTTCATCTGCATTTGATTTACAAATTGCATATATATTTTTAGTTTGTAAATATTTAGAATAATCAAAACCTTTGTAATTTCTTTTTATAGCTGGCTTTTCAATATTTCCAGTTATATAAATTAAATCACCATATTCGAGTTTTATATTTTTTTTATATTTATTCTTTTTGACTTTTAATAATATATTAGATTTTTTTTCTTTTATTTCTACTACATAATTATTATAATATGAACTTTCTTTATTTACAGATATAATTGTTCCAACATATTTTGTTTCTTGATCATTTTTGCCGATTACTTTCTTCGCTAACAATAAGATTTATTTCATTATATAATTTTTCGAATTTATGACTTCTTTCATATGCTATTACAAAAGCAATTATAATAATAATATAAGATACTAGAAATAATATTATAATTTTCTTTGATCTATGAATGCTAGGTTCAGTTTCTGCCTCGCCGTCAATTCCATTTTTAGGTTTAAATTTTCGTATTTTACCTAACATATTTTGACTATTCCATACATTTTCATAATTAGTTTTCTCATATTTTTTTCTTATTTCTTTCAAATACAAAATTATTAATGTACTAAAAATCAATAATATGATAATTGAACTACATATAAAAGTAGCTATATTTATTTCTAAATATAGCCCCCATAATATACCTATTATATACGATATGGTAATAATTAACATTGGTCTTTTATTCAACTAGACCCCTCCTAGCAATTATTACCCCAATATATTAGTTTTGTATTATAATTTACTTAATAACATTACTTACTACATATTTAACCATCTAAATAGAAGTTATAAGATTCTTCTTGCCCCCCAATATTTTGATTTATTCCATTTATCAGATAACCTACTTATTATAACTCCTGTTGAACTATCTGAAGCATGTATAAATTGATCATTTCCTATATAAATTCCAACATGACCTACAGTTCTTCCATCATTTGAAAACACTAGAATATCTCCTGGTTGCAAATCTCCTGTAACAGCTGTTCCTTGTGTTGCTTGCACCTTAGATGAGTGACTTAATGAATATCCAAAATGTTTATATACATACATTGTTAGACCTGAACAGTCAAATGAACTTGGTCCTGCTGCACCATAAACATATCTACATCCTAAAAATTGTTTAGCATATTCTACAATATCATTTCCTGTAACACCTGTTGATGAAGTGGGTACGCTGCTAGTTTGATTTTCAGCTGTAGTAGTTACTACATTTTCAGTATTCTTTTCTGCTACAGAATTTTCTAATGCAGTTGATGTATTTGTTTGCATCTGTGTTTGTTCAGATGAATTTTGGTTTACTACGGCGTTTCTGTCTATATCGTTACTTCTTGAAGTTACCTCTGTTTTTTCGTTAGAAAGTAAATCATTTCTAATATATCCGCTTTTACCATCAACTTCAACTTTATACCAACCGTTTTCTTCTCCAATTACTTTAATTTCTGTATTTAGTCCTATAGAACTCACAACTTCAGAAGATGTATTAGCCTCACTTCTTACATTTACAGCTTCTACTTTAGAATACATGGTTTTAGGTGCATAATCGTTTTCTGCTTCATTATTTGTATTTTCATCATTCTTAATTTCATTATCTGTATTTTGATTATTTTCTGTGTTTTCGCCATTTTCGTTATTATCAGTAGTTTCATTATTATCTGTATCTTCACCATTTGGATTTCCATTGCCTACTGATACATTCTCAGCAGACAACTTATCTATCCTTATCCAACCATTAACATTTTCTGCTTTGATAAACACCCATAACCCTGCATTTGATATTAATGTAACTTCATCATCCTTTTTTACTTCTCCTATATGTTCAGAAGTAACAACTGGCAATATATTTATATCAGCATTTTCTGCCATTTTATATACTTTATTTTGAACTGTATTGCTTTCTGTTTCATTAGTTGTTGTTTGGTTTGTATTTTCATCTACATTTTGATTATTATTTTGTTCATTATTAGAATTTTCGTTATTTTGACCATCTGAGTTTTCTGAATTTTCATTATTTTGTTGATCAGTATTTTCACTATTTTGTTGGTCTGTATTTTCCAAATTTGTATTACCTTGTTCATTCAAACCTTCAGAATTTTCATTATTCTCTACATTTTGATTATTTACTTCTGGAGAATTATTTGCCTCTATTTCTTCATTTGTGCTAATAAGAGATTGACTAACATATCCTGTTTTTCCTTTGAAAGAAACCTTATACCAATCTCCTTCTTTTGATAGTATTTCAACAGTTTCATCTAAGCCTAATAAATCAATTACTTCTGCATCAGTTGATGCAGATTTTCTAATTCTTACATTTGCTCCTGTAGATTTTCCTGTTGTAGCATATGATGACATTTGCATACATAATAATAGACCTAATACTATCGCAAACAATCTAATTGAAAATTTTATTTTTTTCATAATTTAAGCTCCTTCAATTACTTATTTCCCTAATATAGTATATACTTTTTGGCATAAATTGTCAATATAAATAGAACAAAAAAAGCTTTCAAGAAGAATTCTTGAAAGCAATTTTTTATTACTCAATAATATCAGCAACAACACCAGAACCTACTGTTCTACCACCTTCACGGATAGCGAATCTTAGTCCTTTTTCAATAGCTATTGGAGTAATTAATTCAATAGTCATATCGATGTTATCACCTGGCATAACCATTTCTGTTCCAGCTGGTAATTCAATAACACCTGTAACGTCTGTTGTTCTAAAGTAGAATTGTGGTCTATATCCATTAAAGAATGGTGTATGACGTCCACCTTCATCTTTAGTTAGAACGTATACTTGTGATGTGAATTTTGTATGTGGATGAATTGTTCCTGGTTTTGCTAAAACTTGACCTCTTTCGATTTCATCTCTTTGAACACCTCTTAAAAGTACTCCGATGTTATCTCCAGCTTCAGCTTGGTCTAATAATTTTCTAAACATTTCAACACCTGTAACAACAGTTTTTGAAGATTCTTTTGCTAAACCAACGATTTCAACTTCGTCTTGTAGTTTAACAACACCTCTTTCTACTCTACCTGTAGCAACTGTTCCACGTCCTGTGATTGTGAATACATCTTCTACTGGCATTAAGAATGGTAAATCTGTTGGTCTTTCTGGTGTTGGTATATAACTATCAACAGCAGCCATTAATTCTAATATTGGAGCATATTCTGGTGCATTAATATCTTTAGAATTTGACTCTAATACTGCTAATGAAGATCCTTTTATAACTGGAATTTCATCTCCTGGGAAATCATAGCTTGATAATAAGTCTCTAACTTCCATTTCAACTAATTCTAATAATTCTGGATCATCAACCATATCACATTTATTTAAGTAAACAACGATGTATTTAACACCAACTTGTCTAGCTAATAAGATATGTTCTCTTGTTTGAGGCATTGGGCCATCAGCTGCAGAAACAACTAATATAGCACCATCCATTTGTGCAGCACCTGTAATCATGTTCTTTACATAGTCAGCATGTCCAGGACAGTCAACGTGTGCATAGTGTCTATTTTCTGTTTCATATTCAACGTGAGCTGTATTAATTGTAATACCTCTTTCTCTTTCTTCTGGAGCCTTGTCAATCATATCATAAGCTTCATATTTTGCTTTACCTTCCATTGCTAATACTTTTGTAATAGCAGCTGTTGTTGTTGTTTTACCATGATCAACGTGTCCGATTGTACCAATGTTAACGTGTGGTTTGGTTCTTTCAAATTTTTCCTTTGCCATTAAATTTTCCTCCTTTTAATTATGGTGTAGGTTTCCCCTAAATCAAGTTAATATTTTTCTTGAACACCTCTTTTATATTTTTTAAAATTAAAAACTATATTAAACATTTGCATTTTATACTATTTTTTATAGTTTTGCAAGACATTTTTAATAATTTTTATTAAATTAATCTTCTTTCTTAGCTCTGCTAGCAACAATATTATCAAGTATTGATTTTGGAACTTCTTCATAATGACTTGGTTCCATTGAATAAGTACCTCTACCTTGCGTTTTTGAACGTAAGTCTGTTGCATAACCAAACATTTCTGATAATGGAATAAATCCTCTAACTATTTGGTTTCCACCTCTTGCTTCCATACCTTCCATTCTTCCTCTTCTAGAGTTAATATCACCGATAACATCTCCCATATATTCTTCTGGAACTGTTACTTCAACTTTCATAATTGGCTCTAATAATACTGATTTACCTTGTTTACATCCTTCTTTGAATGCCATTGAACCAGCAATTTTGAATGCCATTTCAGAAGAGTCAACATCATGGTATGAACCATCAACTAAAGTAGCTTTGAAATCGATAACTGGGTATCCAGCTAATATACCAGATTCAGCAGCTTCTCTAATTCCATCTTCAACCGGTTTTACATATTCTTTTGGAACAACACCACCAACGATTTTGCTCTCAAATTCAATACCTTTACCTGGCTCTAATGGTTCCATTTCTATCCAAACATGACCATATTGTCCACGTCCACCTGATTGACGGATGAATTTTCCTTCTACTTTAACTTTATTTCTAATTGTTTCTTTATAAGAAACTTGTGGTTTACCTACTGTACATTCAACTTTGAATTCTCTTTTTAATCTATCAACGATAATATCTAGGTGTAACTCACCCATACCAGCAATAACAGTTTGACCTGTTTCTTGGTTTGTGTATGTTTTGAATGTAGGATCTTCTTCAGCTAATTTTGCTAAAGCAATTCCCATTTTCTCGCTATTTGCTTTATCTTTTGGCTCAATAGCGATATCAATAACTGGCTCTGGGAATTCCATTGATTCTAATATAACTGGATGTGCTGGATCACATAAAGTATCACCTGTTGAAACTTCTTTTAAACCAACAGCTGCACCAATATCACCTGCATATACTTTCTCTATATCTTCTCTATGGTTAGCATGCATTTGAAGAATTCTACCAATTCTATCTTTTTTACCTTTATTAGCATTTAATACTGTAGATCCTGAATCTAATGTTCCAGAATATACTCTAAAGAAACACAATTTTCCAACAAATGGGTCTGTAGCAATTTTAAATGCTAATGCTGAGAATGGTTCAGAATCAGAAGTTTTTCTTTCTGTTTCATTTCCATCCATATCAACACCTTTAATATTTGGAATATCTGTTGGTGCTGGCATATAATCAACTATATTATTTAGAAGTTCTTGAACACCTTTGTTTTTATAAGAAGAACCACAACATACTGGAACTACTGTATTAGCTATTGTACCTTTTCTTAGTCCCTTCTTGATTTCTTCCTCAGTTAATTCTTCACCATCTAAATATTTCATCATTAATTCGTCATCTTGTTCTGCTGCAGCTTCAATCATTTTTGCTCTATATTCTTCAGCCATTGCTTTTAAATCTTCAGGAATTTCTGTTTCTTCAATTTCTTTTCCTAAATCATCTTTATGAATATAAGCTTTCATTTTAATTAAATCTACAATTCCTTGGAAATTATCTTCTGCTCCTATTGGTAATTGAACTGGAATAGCATTTGCATTTAATCTGTCTTTCATTTGCTCAACACAAGCCATGAAATCTGCACCTGTTATATCCATTTTATTAACATATGCCATTCTAGGAACTTGATATTTATCAGCTTGTCTCCAAACTGTTTCAGATTGTGGTTGAACACCACCTTTTGCTGCTAAAACAAGTATAGCACCATCTAGTACTCTTAAAGATCTTTCAACTTCAACAGTAAAGTCAACGTGACCCGGAGTATCTATAATATTGATTCTTGTATTGTTCCAAAAACAAGTTGTTGCAGCTGAAGTAATTGTGATACCTCTTTCTTGTTCTTGAACCATCCAGTCCATTGTTGCTTCACCCTCGTGAACCTCTCCTATTTTATGTGTTATACCTGTATAAAATAGAATTCTTTCTGTTGTTGTTGTTTTACCTGCATCTATGTGAGCCATTATTCCTATATTTCTTGTTCTCTCTAAAGGATAACTTCTACCAGCCATTTTTTTCCTCCTTCTTTTGATAAGCCTTTCTATCTTAAAGTTTTAAGTAATTAAGCAATAATTATACTGTTTGAATAATCATTTACCTAAATAGTAATTCACATGTTGTCTTGAAACTTTGTAAGATTTTTAAGCTTTATAGTTTATAATAATATAAATAATTTATATTTGCATAATACATAAATTTCAAATTAGAATTTATAATGTGCAAAAGCTTTGTTAGCTTCAGCCATTCTATGCATATCTTCTTTCTTCTTGAATGCTCCACCATTTCCAGCAACTGCATCCATAATTTCACCAGCTAATTTTTCAGACATTGTTTTTTCATGTCTAGTTCTAGCATATATAACTAACCATCTTAAACCTAATGTTTGTCTTCTTTCTGGTCTAATTTCGATTGGTACTTGATATGTAGCACCACCAATTCTTCTAGCTTTAACTTCTAGAACTGGCATTACATTGTTAAGTGCTGCTTCAAATACTTCTAATGGATCTTTTTGCTCTTTTTCTTTTATGATATCAAATGCATCATAAACTATTTTTTGAGCAACTGTTTTTTTACCATCTAACATAACATTGTTGATTAGTTTTGTAACAACTTTGCTATTATATATTGGATCTGGTAAAACTTCTCTTTTTGCTATATATCCTTTTCTTGGCACTATTCTTCCCTCCTTTTAATAATTTGATACTTATTTTCCTCAAGTATCATAAGGTACTCTGAAAAACTTTAATTGTTTTCCCGTATAGCGCTATAATCTATTATTAATTTAAGTACCTTAAATTAGTAAGTTATTAGCACTATTTTAATTAAAATTCATTGTTTCTATAGCTTTTCATATTTTCAATTTACAATTCATTATCAGCATTTGCCTATTTAAAGATTTACTGCTATTCCTTATAAATTCAACTTTTAAGCTA
Source organism: uncultured Clostridia bacterium (assembly GCA_947624525.1). Classification (GTDB taxonomy): domain Bacteria; phylum Bacillota; class Clostridia; order TANB77; family CAG-508; genus CAG-492. The sequence continues at coordinate 27,908 of CANQKT010000002.1, forward strand.
TTTTCTTATTGAATTTTATTTTTTAGGTTTCTTTGCTCCATATTTAGATCTACCTTGCATTCTGTCCTTAACACCAGCTGTATCTAGTGTTCCTCTTATAATATGGTATCTAACACCAGGTAAATCTTTTACCCTTCCACCTCTTATTAGAACAACACTATGCTCTTGTAAGTTGTGACCAATACCTGGAATATAAGATGTAACTTCATAACCATTTGAAAGTCTAACTCTGGCAACTTTTCTTAAAGCTGAGTTTGGTTTCTTTGGTGTAACTGTTTTAACAACTGTACAAACACCTCTTTTTTGTGGTGACCTTTTATTTGTCATTCTTTTTTTCATTGAATTATAACCATGTTGTAAAGCTGGTGCTGTAGATTTTGTTACTCCAGTTTTTCTTCCTTTTCTTACTAATTGATTAATTGTTGGCACTTAAATTTCACCTCCTAAAATAAATAATAAACCGTTAGATAACTGCCGGTTTTGGCAATTTTTTCTAACGATTTATATTTTACCATTTTTTTTATCTAAAGTCAATGCATTTTAGCTATTTTTTCAGATCTATCTACCTTCTCTATTAGCAGTTTGAACTGGTTTTTGAGCTGGTTTCTTTTTATGTTCTTCAATATAAGTTTTTTCTTTATTTTCATTGACTTCCTTTTTATATTCTTCATCAACTTCAAATCTTAATCCTTCAAGGAATTTATCTTTTTGCTTTTCTTCAACCTTACTTTCCTCAACAACTTTTTCTTCTTCAACTGTATTTTCCTCTTTAGCTATATTTTCTTTTATTTCTTGTGCTATTTTAGCAACATCTTTTTTGCTACTTGTTTCATTATTTGATTGCACATTTTCAGCTCTTGGTGAGAAAAATCCCTTAACATTATTTGCCGCATTTTTTACAGCATTTATCATTCTTCTAAATATTGATTGTTTTTGTGTTGGAACTAAAGCTTTTGGTTCTTCTACTTGTTTTGCTACTTGTGCTGTTTGAGCTTGAGCTTGTTTTTCCTCTTCTTTACTTTGTTTTTGAGCTTGTTGTTTTTCCGGAGCTTTTGTAAGTTTTTCATTATCTCCTATAAATCTTCTTTGAATTTCATCCCAATCTTTGTTTGTAAACAAAGTTTTCCATGCTAAATCGCATTTACTTACTTTGCTTTTAAGTTCTTCTACTTTTTTATCACATTTTTCGTTATTTTCTTTAATTTTTGCGATTTTCTCTTCTATTTGTTTTTTCTTTTCTTCAGCTGTTTTTAATTTTTCCTTTAAATCATAATATTCTGAATCCAACATTCCTTCAGTTTTTTTAGGGTCAAGTTCTTCTCTTAATTTTGATACTATAACCTCTGTTTTCTTCAAATTATTATTCAAATTCTCAATACTTTTTTCTCCCATTTCTTTCCTATCTGTGAATATTCTTATTTTAGCAGATAGTGAATTTTTATAATCTCTAATTTTATCAATTTGAGTGTCATACTTCATAAAACCTTCTAAATTTTGTTTTCTCATTTCAGCTTTTTTCAAATCCATCTGGTCTTTTAATATTAATTCTCTTAGATTTTTTCTTCCTTCTGGATTGGTTATTGATGCAAATTTAATTTTTTTCTCTTCAATTCTTTTATTAAATTCCCCAATTTCTTTATTTAAACCTTCAATATCCTTTGTCATTTTTTCTTGGTCAATAACACCTGTACTTTTATATTCTGATTTTATTTCATTGTAAATATTATCTAATTTATTCTTCATGTTTTTTCCTCCCCTTTTCACATATTCGCTATCATTATACTACTTTTGTAACATAATGTCAAATTTTACATAAAATCAATTATTTACATAAAGCACTAGAAATTTTCGTATCTTAGACCTTAGGTAAGAAGGAATTATAAAATCATTTTAATTTTTACATAAATCTATTTTTTTATAATTTTTTTATTATCTCTATGGCCCTTTCATACAACTTATAATATCTAGCCTTTTTATCCTTTTCTTTCTCTGCCAAATTTGGTAAAATTCCAAAATTAGCATTCATTGGTTGGAATTTATCATTTTCAGTTGAAATATATTTAGCCAATGCTCCTATCATAGTTTTATCATCAAATATTTTTTTATTTTCTATATCTTCATTCTCAGTGTTTGATTTGATATTACTTTTATTAATAGCATTTTCATATCTTAAACATGCATTAATTCCAGCAACCAAACCAGAAGATATAGATTCAACATATCCTTCAACTCCAGTTATTTGCCCAGCAAAGAAAATATTACTTTCATTTCTAAAATTATATGTTTCATCTAATAACTTAGGTGAATTTATATATGTATTTCTATGCATTACTCCATACTTAGTAAAATCTGCGTTTTGCAAACCAGGTATTAAACTAAATACACGTTTTTGTTCACCAAACTTTAAATTAGTTTGGAAACCAACTAAATTATAAATAGTCCCCTCTTTATTATCTTGCCTTAATTGTACAACTGCATATGGTCTATATCCTGTCCTTGGATCTGTAAACCCAACCGGCTTTAATGGTCCAAAACGTAGTGTGTCAATTCCTCTTTTTGCCATTACCTCTATTGGCATACATCCTTCAAAAATTTCCCTTTTTTCAAATTCGTGTAATTCTACAACCTCAGCCTTTACCAATTCATTTACAAAATCCTCATATTCCTCTTTATTCATAGGAAGATTCAAATAATCGGCTTCATTTAAACCTTGTATTCTTTCTCTCCATTCATCTATATCTTCATTTTTAGCTCTTTCTTGCTCATATCTATCTCCCCAAAATGCTATATTCATATCAATAGAATCTTTTTCAACTATTGGTGCTGCAGCATCATAAAAATGTAATTCCTTATTTCCAGTTAATTCTCCTATTTCCTTTGCAAGAATATCTGAAGTTAATGGACCTGTAGCAATAATAACAATTCCCTGTTCTGCAATTTTCTTAATATGCAAATCATCAGTTCCAAACTCTTTATTAATAATTTCTATATTTGGATTCTTTTGTAATTCATCTGTTACTTTTTGTGAAAACTGTTCTCTATCCACAGCTAATGCTTGGCCTGCTGGTATTGATGTTTGATCTGCAGTTTTTATAAGTAATGAATCTAATATACGTAATTCTTCCTTCAATAATCCACATGCATTTGTAGGCAAATTTGACTTAAATGAATTACTACACACAATCTCTGCTAAATTTTCATTACTATGTGCTGGTGAAAACTTATGTGGCTTCATTTCATATAACTTTACCTTAATACCTCTTTTGGCTATTTGATATGCCGCTTCTGAACCTGCTAATCCTCCACCTATTACTGTTATGAAATCATTCATATTACTATACTCCTCCTTATTACTTCATTACCACACATATTATAGCATTAAAATAACGGTTATAATTTTAGCGTAACCGCAAAATCTGTAAGCTGTAAATTATAACCGTAACTTTTGTAACACTTAAGAAATATCCCCAAATTTTCTTGACCATGAATTTTGAGAAATTTAAAGAACTTCTCAAATTCCTTCACTATTAAGAACTTACTTAAACAAACTCATAATCTCATCCTTAGACAACTTGCTTATGAAAGTTTCTTTAGTTGAAAGCATATTGTCAATTAACTTTGCTTTTTTTTGTTGTAATTCATAAATTTTTTCCTCAATAGAATTTTTAGTTATTAATTTGTATACCTGAACATTTTTCTTTTGACCTATTCTATAAGTTCTATCAGTAGCCTGATTTTCTGCTGATAAATTCCACCATGGATCATAGTGAATAACCATATCTGCACCAATTAAGTTAAGACCTGTACCTCCAGCTTTTAATGAAATAAGAAAAACTTTTATATCAGGATTTTCATTAAATTCATCAACCAATTTTATCCTATCTGCAACTTTTGTTTGACCAGTTAATTTATAGTATAATATATTTTCTTTTTTAAATTCTTCCTCTATTATGTCAAACATTGATGTATAACCAGAAAACAGTAATATTTTATGTCCACTTTCAATAGCATCTTTTACTATCTGTATACATTGATTTAGTTTACTACTCTCACCCTTATAATTCTCGATAAATAAACTAGGATGACAACATATCTGTCTTAATCTCATTAATAATGATAATATTTTAATCTGACTTTTTTCAAAACCATTAACAGAAATCTCTGTTTCTATTTCTTCTTTAACTTGAGACATATATGATACATAGATTTTATACTGTTCATCTTCCATTTCATTATTTAAAATTGTTATTGTTTTATCTGGTAATTCTGTTAATACATCTTCTTTTATTCTTCTTAAAATAAATGGTTCTATTAACATTTTTAATTTTTTCATTGCAGAGCTGTCTTCACCTTTTACAATTGGATTTTCATATAGTTCTTTAAATTTCTTATAACTAAATAAATAACCGGGCATTACAAAATCAAATATAGACCATAATTCTGATAAAGAATTTTCTATAGGTGTTCCAGTTAAAGCATATCTTGTTTCTGCTTTTATTTCCTTAATTGCTTTGAAATTTTGTGTATTATTATTTTTTATATATTGAGCCTCATCAGCTATAATATACTTGAATTTGTAATTCATTTCCTTATAAATACCTATATCTCTTTTTAATATATCATATGAAGCTACCACTACATTATAGTCTTCTATTTTGTGTATTTTATTTTTCCTGTCTTGTGCAGGTCCATTAATTAGTAAAACCTTTAATTTTGGTGCAAATTTTTTCATTTCATTGTACCAGTTTAATGTCAAAGAACTTGGACAAATTACTAAACTAGCTTTTGGTTTTTGAATTTGATTTTCTTCATTAGTATTTTTATCAGAGCTTTTAGTATTTGAATCGCGGTTCTCAACATTTACATCAAAGCTTTCAACATAAGATAAAATTACACTTACCAATTGAATAGTCTTACCCAAACCCATATCATCAGCTAAAACGCCTCCGAAAATTGTAAGAATCTAATGTTTTAAGCCATTTAAATCCTGTTTCTTGATAATTTCTTAAACTTGCATTTAGTCCCTTTGGTAATTGAATACTCTCATCAATATTTCTATTGTCAATTTTATCTATTATATTTTTATAATTATCATCTTTACTTATATTTTTTATATTTGAATTCTTCAACAGTCTGTCCAAATATAAACTTCTATATATTGGTAGTTTTATTTCACCCTGTTCTATCTCCTTAAAGTCAATATCTAAGTTTGTTTTTAGATTTTCAAATAAATTGATAGTCTCATTTTCTTCTAAATTAATGAAGTCCCCATTTTTTAGCCTATGGAATTTCTTTTTTAACTTATATTTATTCATTATATCTTTAAGCTCTGAAAGATCAAAACCTAGTCCATCAAAGTTAACTTCTAGTAGGTTATTCTCAACTCGTACTCCAATATTTGAAATATTAGGTTGTCTTATTTGTTTTTGTTTAAAATTTTCTGTTACTAATACTTCAAATTTTTTCATGTATAATTCAATCTCATTTGATAAGAAATTATATATCACTTCATCATTTGCCAAAATCAACCTTGAATTCTCCTGATCTAACATAAATCCTGTTTTTAAAAACATATCCAAGGCTTCCGATTCTTTCAGTACGTCTCTTGCGACATTTACATCTTCTTCTTTAAACGGATTAAACTCTTCTCCGTCATAGCCAAATCTTACATCTGCTATTATGTAATCATTTACATCATAATCTAAATATAATTTTACATATAATTCTTTTGGAATTACTTTATCAATTTCCTCTTGATCTAAAGTCTCATATTTCAGTGAATTTTTTACTTTAGGATATATTATTGAAAACAATGTTGACAATTCACTTTTTTGTAATCTAATTTCAGTTGTAAAATTTTTTCTATACATTCTTAGTAGCTTTAAAACTGTTCTGTTAAATTCTTTTGAACATTTATAGATTTTGTTTTTGTATTCAAAATATACATAATCTTTACCTTGGATTATATTATATTCATATATATCTACATTTGTAACTATTCTGTATTCCTCATCACTAACCTTTTCTACTTCAAATTCGATTTTTGGTTCTTCATCTATAAAGTAAGCATCATATTCCAAATAATCTCTTTGTATGGTTAATGCTTGTCCTTTAAAAATTTCAAATAGTTCATCAAATCCAGAATTTGATACAGTTATATATGAATCACTTAAAAGCCTTCCATAATACCCATAATCATCTACTGATTGATTTGCGTATTTTATGATTTCTCCATATTTCATTATGTAATTTAATAGTGGTATACTGTCTTCATCAAAAAAGCTTTTGTCATGTACAAATTCTAGCTTTAAACCATATTTATAATTTTCTTCATTTAACATTCTTTCATAAAATTCTGGCAAACTTTTCAATTTATATAATTGTTGCTCACCTATTTTAAATTCCAATTTTAAGTTAGAATTAAATTTATCTATTAACAATTTAGGAACAATTTTTATATTTTTGTTTTTAGAATGTCTCAAGCCTTTATCTTGATTAGTTGATGTATCATTATAAAACTCATTTACTAATTGTTTGAAGATTTTGCTCTCATTTAAATTTTTTGTATTTACCGTTGTTCCTATAATATTGCTTTGATTAGTTGGTTCTGCTCTCTTTCCTGTGAAAATTCTTATATAATCTGGATTACTATCAAACTCAACCATAGTTGCAACTATATGTTTACATGCAGCATAATTTTTTTGATAATCCGGACAATTACATCTTAAATCTTCTAACTCATTATTTTGTACTTTAATATATACCTCATAAATATCGTTATTTCCCTTAACCTTAGACTTAAGTTCAAAATTCTCACTATCCTCATAAATAACTTTTGTTATATTTACTCTTTTTTTTGCAACATATTCCATTGCTTTTTCTTTACGTGTTGTGCCAGCATCATAGCACAAGTCTTCCAAAAGTTCTGGATTTACCATTTTATTATTCCCCTCATTTTCTCCAATTTATAATTTATTATTATAGTATATTTACATCGTTTTCGCAATAGTGTCTGTTTAATTTTTTAGGAAATTTCTGTTTATTTTTATTATTTTATTTCTCTCAGCAACATATTATAATGGAAAATTTAAGCACCTGAACTGTAACTCCCTAATGTTACAATTTAGGTGCTTAAATATGATAACCTTCCATCATTTCTTAGTTGATTTCTTTCTTGTCTTTTTAGTAGAATTCCTTTTAATCTCTTTTGCTTCATTTGGATTCCATTCTTCTCCTACTTTCGGCTTATTCCATGATATATAATTACAACTTTGTGGATTATTTTCACAAATATAATAAATCTTTCTTCTTTTAGTCTTTCTCACTTGCACAACTCCACCACAACAAGGACATGGAACATCTATTGTTTCTATAATAGGTTTTGCATTTCTACATTCAGGGAAACCTGGGCAAGCTAAAAATTTTCCATATCTCCCATACTTATATATCATCATTCTGCCACATTTATCACAAGGAACATCTGATACTTCATCAACAAGTACAACATGCTCTAATTCTTTCTCTACTCGATCTAGTTCTATAGAAAACGGTCCATAAAACTCTCTAATTACATCTTTCCAATATTCTTTTCCTTCAGCAATCTCGTCAAATTCTTGTTCTATTTTTGCAGTAAATTCCACATTTATTATATCTTTGAAATTTTCTGTTAATAGTTTATTTACAATTTTTCCTAACTCAGTAGGACATAACTGCTTCTTATCCTTTTCAATATATCTTCTTTCCAATATAGTTGTAATTGTAGGTGAATATGTACTTGGCCTTCCTATCCCCTTTTCCTCCAAGCTTTTTACTAGACTTGCTTCTGTATATCTAGCAGGTGGTTCTGTAAAACTTTGTTTTGGGTCAATCTTTTTGGTTTCAAGTTTTTGATTAATTTCTAATTCCGGTAATGTAACTATATCGTCATTACTTTTATTGTTATCTACATCTTCCACATACAAGGTCATAAAGCCTTTGAATTTTAAAGTTTGCCCATTTGCTTTGAAAATATAATCATTTACGTTAATATCAACAGCTGTTGTGTCATATATTGCAGTTGCCATTTGACTTGCAATGAATCTGTTATAAATCAAGTTGTATAACTTGAATTGTTCTGGTGTTAATGCATTTTCTAATTTATCTGGACTCAATTCCACATATGTTGGTCTTATTGCCTCATGAGCATCTTGAGCATTTTGCTTTGCTTTGTAAAATCTATTTTCATAATAACTTGCTCCATAATTGGCTTCTATATATTTTTTTGCCGCATTTCTTGCTTCATCAGATATTCTTGTTGAATCTGTTCTCATATATGTAATTAAACCAACTGTTCCCTTTTCAGGAACTCGAACACCTTCATATAAACCTTGTGCTATACTCATTGTTCTTTTTAGTGTAAAGTTTAGTTTCCTTGAAGCCTCTTGTTGCATTGTACTTGTAGTAAATGGAGGAGCAGGATTTTTCTTTTTTTCTGCCTTTTTTATATTTTTTACTATAAATTCTCCATTTCTTATTTTATCTAATATTTTATCGACTTCTTCCTTAGAATGTATATCTAACTTTTTGTCATTAATTCCATAAAATTTTGCTTCAAAAGATTTTTTTGAATTTGGTTCTTTTAAATTTGCATATATATTCCAATATTCGTCAGGGATAAACTTTTCTATTTCTTCTTCTTTATCACATATTAATTTAACAGCAACAGACTGAACTCTCCCTGCAGATAATCCTTTTTTTACTTTTTTCCATAATAATGGACTTATTTTATAACCAACAATTCTATCTAAAACTCTACGTGCTTGTTGAGCATCAGTCAAATTCATATCTATTTTTCTTGGATTTTTGATTGAATTTTGGACAGTTTCTTTTGTTATTTCATTAAAAGTAACTCTGCATACACTATCCTCTGGAATTTCCAAAATATGAGCTAAATGCCATGCAATAGCTTCACCTTCACGATCAGGGTCAGTTGCAAGATAAACTTTTTTTGCAGATTTTGCTTCTTTTTTTAATTGTTTAATTAGATCTCCTTTTCCACGAATATTAATGTATTCAGGTTCAAAATCGTTTTCAGTATTTACCCCTAATTTGGATTTAGGTAAATCCCTAATGTGTCCCATTGACGCAAGTACTTTAGTACTTCCACCTAAAAATTTTTTTATTGTATTTGCCTTAGCCGGTGATTCCACAATAATTAATTTATCAGCCATCAATTTTCTCCTTTTCCATTTTTTTACTTAACTATTCTAAGCCATAGAGTTTTATTTTTCAAGTCCTATTTCAAAAATTTTTATTTTTATTATTTTATTGTTACAGTTCAGGTGCTTTTATTTTTTGGAAACATACTAAATTGTTAAATATAAAATAATTATGAAATCACGTCTTTCAAATGATTAAGTTTATAGACATGCTCATTAATTACTACCTCAATAACATCAAATCTAACATAAACATTATCCATTTTCTTGCAATATAAATAATATCTAGCACTATTTAACATATGTTTTTGCTTTAAATTATTGACTGCCTCAGAAGGAAAACCATAATTAAAATTAGTTCTAGTTTTTACCTCAACAAAAACAACCTCATTATTTATAACATCATATGCTACAATATCAATCTCACCCTGCATGCAGTTAAAATTTCTATCTAATATTTTATAACTGTTTTTTTCTAAGTAGCTACCTGCTAATCTTTCTCCCAATTTACCAATAGATTGTTTTTCATACATAGAGCTCATCTCTTAACACATAACTATTTCCGCATTTATTCAAAATCAATCCTTTTAATTCTAATATAGTCAAATACACATTAACATTTTTAATATCCATTCTTAAATCATTACATATGGCCTCTGCACTCACTATTTTGTTTTCTTTTATATATAAATAAATTTCTTGTGTTTGTTTATCTAACTTACTCAACTCCTCCTGTTCTATCATATCAATTTTATTCAGTCTTTGCTTTTCAAGCAATTCACCATATTTATCAATTTTATCAATTAACCCTATTTCATATAGAATTTCCTCACCAGTTGTAATCATAATTGCACCCTTTTTTATAAGATTTATTGTTCCTGAACTATTTTTATTTCCTATACTATTTGGAATACAAAAAACTTTTTTTCCCTGTTCAAAGGCAAATTTAGCAGTAATACTTGTTCCACTTCTATATGTTGCCTCAACAACCACAGTTGCTAATGATAGTCCACTTACTATTCTATTTCTTGCAGGAAAATTTATTTTATTTGCCTCGCTATCTGGCTCATATTCTGAAATAGCACAGCCACCATTCTCTATGATATCTTTGTACAGTTTTTTATTTTCCTTGGGATATATTTTATTTAATCCACATCCCAGTACAGCAACTGTTTTTCCTCCATAATCCAAACAAGTTTGATGTGCTACACTATCTATTCCTATAGCCAGTCCACTTACAATGCATATTCCTGCTAAAGTTAATTCTTTAACAATTTTTTTTGTTATATCCCTACCATAATCAGTCATATTTCTTGAACCAACTATTGTTATACTTGGCATGTTTAATATATCTAAATTACCTTCTACATACAATTCCTGAGGCTTATTTTTTATATTTTCCAACATTTTAGGATAATTATTATCACCTTTTTTTATATTTTCGATTATTCTCAAATGACTATTATCATGTTTTTCTAGAACTTTCATATTCATATAGATTCCCTTCTTTATTGTTTTTTATTATTTTTACTGACATCCACTTGCGAAACATATGTGAATATAGCTTCTTATAACACACTACATTTCTTACTTTTACTAACAAATACAATACTAATTTTCTTTTTCACAATTACACAACATATTTCTTGTCTAAACTACGATACTGCACAGCTTCTAATAAATGCCTATCTAAAATTTTTTCACTACCATCTAAATCAGCAATAGTTCTTGATACCTTCAAAATTCTCCCATATGCTCTTGCACTTAGCCCTAATTTATTAAAAGCATTTCCTAAAATAGCTCTTCCAGTACTATCTAGTGTACAAAATTTTTCAATCAGACTTGGAGTTAACTCTGAATTAGAAAAAATACCTAATCCTTCATATCTTTTTTTTTGAATATTCCTAGCCATATTAACTCTTTTTTGTATCTGTTCTGAACTTTCTTCTATTGAATCTGAATCCAGATTTTCATATTTTACAGAGCTTACTTCAACTTGAATATCAATTCTGTCCAATAATGGTCCACTAATCTTATTCAAATATCTTTTTATACTTTCATCACTACATCTGCATTCCTTATCTGAACCATAAAATCCACAAGGGCAAGGATTCATACTAGCCACAAGCATAAATTTACATGGGTATGTAAGAACCTGAGTTGCCCTTCCAATGGTTATTTCTCCATCTTCTAATGGTCCTCTCAAAACTTCTAAAGTATTTCTATTAAATTCTGGCAATTCGTCAAGAAATAAAACACCATAATGAGCTAGACTTATTTCTCCGTGGTTTAGGTATTTTTCCTCCACCAACTAGAGAAATAGATGATATAGTATGATGTGGAGATCTAAATGGTCTATTATTAATTATTGGAACCTTCTCTGATAGATTACCTGCAATACTGTGAATTTTAGTTATTTCCAAACATTCTTCAAAACTTAAATCTGGAAGTATTGTAGGAATTCTTTTTGCAATCATAGTCTTGCCTGATCCGTGGACTTCCAATCATGAGTAAATTATGACCTCCACTTGCTGCAACTTCTATCGCTCTTTTAATATTTTTTTGACCTTTTACCTCTGAGAAATCAAAATAATTTTTTACATTATTTCTCATTAAAGTATCGTTATCTTCAACTTTATATTCTATTGATGTTTCATGATTTAGATATGCAACAGTTTCTTGTAAATTTGAAACCGGTATAATCTCAATTTCTTTGACCACACTAGCTTCTTTCGCATTATCTAAGGGCAATACGACTTTCTTAATTCCAAGCTTAGCAAGCTCTATACACATTGGCAATACTCCATTAATTTTGTTAACTTTTCCATCTAATGATAGTTCTCCTATAAATACCATATCTTTCACAGAATACTTTATATATTCATTAGCACTTAAAACACCTATAGCTATAGGCAAGTCAAATATCGACCCTTCTTTCCTTTTAGTGGCTGGAGCTAAATTTACAATTATCTTTCTACTAAAAAGATTAAACCCTGAATTTTTTATTGCAGTTTTAACCCTTTCTTTAGACTCTCTAACACTCATGTCTGGAAGTCCGCACCACCTCAAATGTTGGCAATCCTCCTGCAACATCAACCTGCACCTCTACAAGATATCCATTCAACCCGAGAAAGTGACATACTTTTTATTATTGATAACATAAGCAAATAATATATATTATTTAATAAATATCACTCAAAAAATAATGTTAGTATAAGGGCAACTAACTCATTTATTAAATAAAATATTTTCCTTTCAAAAATTTAGATTTTTACTGGTTTTATCTATAAACCATTTTTTATTTTTTAACATTTTAATTTGGATTTTTTTAGATATACAAATTTTTTAAAAAAATTTATCGAATCTAATTTTAATAGATTAAAAATTTCTATACTTTTATTAAACCATATTTTTCCATCAAAATCAACAACTTTCGTCCACAAAATTTCGACAAAAATCCACACAGTTACAGCTTAATCCTTAAAGTAACACATTTATTTTGGAAAATAAAATAATAAAAATAAAAATTTTTGAAACTGTTATATCCGGAGATTACATTTTCAAAAATTTTTATTTTAGAAACATATCATGATGATTAAATTCCCATTACAGAATATCCACTATCAGCATAAATTACCTGCCCTGTAACTGCAGATGACATCTCACTAAATAAAAATGAAACCACATTACCAACCTCAACAGCAGTTACATTTCTTTTCAATGGAGCTTTTTCTTCTACAACTGTCTGTATTGATCCAAAATCTTTAATTCCCTTAGCAGACAAAGTCTTAATTGGACCGGCAGAAACTGCATTTACACGTATACCTTCTTTTCCTAAATTATCTGATAAATATCTAACACTGCACTCCAAAGCTGCTTTTGCAACACCCATGACATTGTAATTTGGCAATACCTTTGTAGAGCCATGATATGTCAAACATACTAAACTTGCATTTTCATTTAGCAAATCAATTTCCTTTGCGATTCTAGAAATTGCAACAAATGAATATGCACTAACATCATTTGCATGAGCAAAACCATCTTTACTTGTATATATAAAATCATTTTTTAAATCCTCTGTATTAGCATGAGCTATACTATGTAATATTCCATCAACTTTTCCAAAATCCTTTTTAACCTGATTCAAAGTTTCTCTAACTACTTCATCTTCTGATGCTTCATCACATGTATATGCCTTCGCACCTTCAAATTCTGAAATCAAATCCTCAATTTTCTCTCTATTCTCTTCACCTACAAAAGTAAATGCAAGTTTAGCTCCTTGTTCATATGCAGATTTGGCTACTCCATATGCAATACTCCATTTATTTCTCAATCCCATTATTAATACCACTTTATCTTTTAAAATCATATTTCTTATTTGTATGATGCTATTTCACATCATACTCTCCTTTCTTATATTTTTACAAATTTCACAAATCTATAATTTTTACATATATATTTTTTAATAATTGCATCTTTTATGTAATTATCAGAAAAATTTTTTCAACACAGCTACAAAATAATATATATTACTATTCCTCAAATTTCTTTATTATAACAGAACTATTATGTCCTCCAAATCCTAAAGAATTGGACATAGCATACCTTATTGACACATTTCTACCTTCATTTGGAACAACATCTAAATCACACTCTTCGTCAGGTACTTTATACCCAATAGTTGGTGGTACAAAACTATCTAATATTGCCTTTATACAAACAATTGCCTCGATTGCACCTGCAGCACCCAACATATGACCTGTATTTCCCTTAGTTGAACTTACCATAACCTTATTTGCTACATCCCCAAGAGCGGTTTTTATTGCAGATGTTTCAAATGCATCATTTAAATGTGTTGATGTTCCGTGAGCATTTATATAATCTAGATCTTCTTTTGAAATTCCTGCATCCTCCATAGCACTTACCATAGCACGAGCTCCACCTTCTCCTCCCGGTGCTGGTGAAGTTATGTGATAAGCATCAGAACTTGCTCCATATCCAACAATTTCAGCATAAATTTTAGCTCCTCTATTTTTTGCATGTTCATAATCTTCTAAAATTATAACACCTGCACCCTCGGCAATTACAAATCCGCTTCTTTCCTTATCAAACGGAATACTTGCTCTTAATCTATCTGAACTTTGAGATAAAGCTTTCATATTTGTAAACCCTGCAACACCTGTAGGAGTTATTCCACTTTCTGCTCCACCAGCAATAACAGCATCTTGATATCCATGTTTTATTAATCTATAAGCCTCTCCAATAGAATGAGTAGAACTTGCACATGCTGTAACAGTACCAAAAGATTCCCCTCTAGCACCTAACTCTATAGACACATTTCCTGCTGCCATATTTCCTATAGACATAGGAATATACATTGGAGATACTCTATCTGGCCCTTTTTCCATTAGAACTTTAGTCTCATTCTCAATTGTATTTAGACCTCCAATTCCTGTACTTATAATTACTCCAACTCTATCCATATTAGTATTTTCTTTTGTAATCCCGCTATCATTCATAGCTTCTCTTGCAGCAATAATAGCAAATTGTGAAAATTTTTCTAACCTTTTTACACCTCTTCTATCAAAATAATCCTCAGGTACATAATTTTTCACTTCTGCTGCCAATTTAACTTTAAAATCAGTTGTATCAAATGCAGTAATTTTATCAACTCCACATTTTCCTTCTTTTATCCCTTTCCAAAACTCATCCACAGTATTTCCTATAGGTGTAATCGCTCCTAATCCTGTAACTACAACTCTTCTCTCCATTTTACATTCCTCCTAAACTTATATTATATAAATTTTTTAGTTTGAACTTTATAAAAAAATCAAATAACCTTTGCTCTAAACCTATATTATATTTATTTTTTGAGCTTGCACTGCAGTAATTGCAATTGTATCACAAATTCTTTCCACGCTACAAGCTCTTGATAAATCATTAATAGGTTTCTCTAATCCTTGACACACAGGACCATACATATGTACATTAGAAAATCTTTCTAATATCTTATATGTTATATTACCTGAATTTATATCTGGAAAAATTAAAACATTAGCTTGTCCCTTTAGCTCCCCATTTGGAGATTTCATCTTAGCTACTTCAGGCATAATTGCTGCATCTAATTGTAACTCCCCTTCACAAATTAAATCAGGTACCTTTTTCTTTAAATACTCCGCCGCCTTTGCAACCTTTTCTGTAGATTCAGATTTAGCGCTTCCCAAAGTAGAGTATGATAAAAATCCAACCTTAGCAGGTTCTTTCATCAACCATTCATAACTTTTAGCAGTAACCCTTGCAATTTCAGCCAAGGCAAGATAGCCTGGTTTTTCATTTAAAGCACAATCTGAAAACATAAACGTATAATTCTTATTTCCAAAATCTTCGTTTTTATGTTCAACCACAAAAAAAGTAGATAACAACCTCGTATCTCTTGTTTTGAAAATTTGCATCATTGGATGTAGAATTTGTTTAGTAGCGTGACATGCCCCCGCAACTAATCCATCTGCTTCATCCAACTTTACCATCATCATTCCAAAAAACAATGGATCTTCTAATAATTTATCTGCCTCTTCTTTTGTATAATTAAATCTTTTTGTCAAATGTAAAAACTCTTGCACATATGACTCATGCCTTGAATCTTTATTTGGTTCTATTATTTGTAAATTTGTAATATCTATTTTTTCATTCTTACAAATTTTATTTATCTTTTCTTTTTTTCCTATCAAAACTATATTTGCAATACCAGCTTCTACTGTTTTACTTGCAGCCTTTAAAATACGTATATCTGTTGACTCAGGCAATACTATTGTCTTTTTATCTAACCTTGCTTTTTTTTTAATATTATCAATAAAATTCATAATGCCTACCTTTCTTTTCTGCATTAACGCTAAGTATAATTACTTATAATTTTTGCCTTTGGTAGTTATATCACAATATCTATCATTTTACAAGTTAAAATTTTTTATTATCAGAAACTGTTCAACAAAATGCTTGCATTTTCAACATTTTATTATATAATAAGTGAAAAAACTGTAACAAAAGGTGATAACATGGAACTAAAGAAATATGAATTAACTAATCCACAAAAAAGCATCTATCTGTTGGAAAACTTCTATACTGGCAATAACCTTAATAACATCTGCGGTTCTTGCGTTTTTAATTCAGTATTAAACTTTGACTTATTAAAAAAGGCAATTAACCTACTCGTTCAAAACCATGATAATTTTAGACTTCACTTTGAATTAAAACACAATAGTGTTCAGCAATACGTAGCTCCATATAATTTTTTTGATATAGATATTATTGAAATTACTGATATTTCTTGTATTGATAAATTAGAAGTTAATATGCAAAAAAGAGTTTTTAATATTTTTTCCAATGATAACAATTTTGAATTTAAAATTTTCAAACTACCAAATAATAATGGTGGTTATGTTTTAAATATTCATCATTTACTTGGAGATTCTTGGGCGCTAGGCATAGTTGCGCGTAAAATTGCAGAATATTATAATCTTCTACTTAATAACGAAATAAGCACTGAATCTAATGAAAATGGTCAACTAGTTGACTCAAATAAATATTCCTATATTGATTATATTAGTGACGAAGAAAAATATTTTGAAAGTGATAAATACAAAAAAGATAAGGAATATTGGGATACTATATTTAATACAATACCTGAAATTGCTACTATTCCTTCAAAGTTTAGCAATTGTAACACTAAAATTAGTTCTTCAGCACAAAGAAGTAAGTTTACGTTGTCAAAGAAGAAAATTAGTATTATTCTACAATTCTGTAAAAATAACAATATTTCAATTTTTAACTTCTTTATGTCAATATACTCAATATATTTAAGCAAAGTAAGTGGATCTCATGATTTTGTAATTGGAACCCCTATTTTAAATAGATGTAATTTTGCCCAAAAGCAGACTATTGGAATGTTTATAAGCACTCTACCTGTTAGATTTAATGTTGATATTAAAGAAACTTTTATAGAATACGCAAAAAAAGTTTCTGTAAATTCTTTAGCTATGTTAAGACATCAAAAATATCCGTATCAAAATATTTTGGAAACTGTAAGAAGCAATCAAGCTGATTTACCAAATTTATACAACATACTTTTATCTTACCAGATTACTAAAACAAATACTGATGGTTATGCTTATGAAACAAGATGGGCTTTTAATGATAATTGTCCTGATGACATGCAAATTCATATTCTAGATATAAATGATTCCGGTAGTTTCAATATTTATTATGATTATAAAATTAGTAAATATGATAATAAAGATATTGAAAATTTGCACAATAGAATTATGTACATTATTGAACAAGTTTTGAAAAAAAATGACTTGAGAATTTCTCAAATAAAGATTTTAACAAGATCTGAAAAAAGGAAGATTACAAGTACATTTAATAAAACAGATGTTAAATATGATACTAGCAAAACAATTGTTGATTTATTTGAAGAAATGGTCGCACTCAAACCATATGATACAGCAATAGTTTGTAATAATAAAAAATTAACATACAATGATTTAAATAAAAAAGCTAACCAACTTGCACATTATCTATATAAACAGCATATAAGACCCTATGATTTAATTGGAATAATGACCACTCGCTCACTTGAAATGGTAATTGGCCTAATAGCAATACTAAAATTGGGTGCAACTTATATTCCAATTGACCCCAATTATCCAAAAGAAAGAGTAAATTACTTAATTGAAAACAGTAAATGCAAAGCACTTTTGGTTGATAATTATACTTTTGATAATATCAATATTCAATATAAAATAAATATTTCTTTAGAAAATAATTTTTACCAAAGTGAAGATTACGATAATTTAAATATGGAGCTTTCTTCTGATTATCTAATGTATCTCATCTATACATCTGGCTCAACAGGAAAGCCTAAGGGTGTAATGTTAACTCACCGAAATGTAAATAATTTTCTTGTTGGTGTTAACAAAGTAATAAATTTTAAAAATAATAAAACCATACTCTCTCTTACTACCATATGTTTTGACATTTTCGGACTTGAATTATGGGGTGGTTTAGCATATGGACTCACTGTTGTTATTGCAACTGAGGAGGAACAAAATAATGGTAAGCTTTTAAATAAATTATGTTTGGAAAATCATGTTGAAATGATCCAAACCACACCTTCTAGAATATCATTTTTTCTGAAAAATGATGAAGATTTAGAGTTTTTAAAAAATCTAAATGTAATAATGTTAGGTGGAGAAAGTTTACCTGAAAAGATAGTAGATGAATTGTTAGATAAATCTCCTGCTAAATTGTTCAATATGTATGGTCCAACTGAAACCACAATTTGGTCAACTATTAAAGAAGTTCAAGGAGTTACAAATATTTCTATAGGACAACCTATAGCTAACACTACCTGTTATGTTTTAGATGATAATTTAAGCCTTTTACCTCCATACACTCCCGGCATTTTATACATTGGAGGTGATGGAGTTTCAAAGGGGTATTTTCATCTTCCATATTTAACAATGGAAAAGTTTATTATTTCACCATATAAAAAGAAAGAATTAATTTATAACACAGGTGATTTAGCTTACTATGACGAAAATGGAGATATTTATCATTTAGGAAGAAATGACTTTCAGGTAAAAGTTCGTGGATATAGAATTGAGCTAGGCGAAGTTGAAAACAAAATCCTATCTTATTCTGGTATAAAAGAAGCATGTGTTGTTGCAAATTCTAATTTTTTGATATGCTATTATACAGTTTCAGGTTCTGCAAAAATTAAAGAAGGTGATATTATTTCTTATCTATTTGAAAGATTACCAGATTATATGATACCTTCCGAATTTATTAAACTAGATAACATGCCTCTTACACCTAATGGAAAACTTGATAGAAAAGCATTACCTAAATCTCAAAAAAGTATTGATATAGAAGAATTACCAAGCACTAATACCGAAAAATTGTTAGCAAGTATTATATCTAGTGTTATAAAAAAGGACGTTAAAAATATAAATGAACCATTTATATCGATGGGATTAGATTCCCTAGGAATTATACAAGTTCAAACCGAGTTATTGTCAAACAACATTAATTTGACTACACATTACTTTTATAAATATTCAACTATAAAAAAATTAGCACACAAAATTGATGTCAAGACAAATAACTATAATGAACAAAATAGCCAAATTCCTATGCAGTTTCGTCATAATCCAGATGAGGTTATCAACAATCTATCCTCAATAGATGTAAATGAGAATATACTTGGTAACATACTTTTGACTGGTTCAAATGGTTTTATAGGAATTCATATCTTGTATGAATTATTGCATGCAACAACAAATAAAATATATTGCTTGGTTCGTGGTAAGAATGATGAAGAAAGAATTAATAAATTGAGTTCAGCTTTTTTATATTACTTTAAGGAAGATATTGCTCCCTTTATCAATAATAGAATTATCATCGTTGGAGGAGATATATCTTATACTAATTTAAATATGAGTGAAAATAATTTGGAAATGTTAAAAGGCAATACTAATACTATCATTAATACAGCAGCAATTGTAAAGCATTACGGTGATATTGCAGATTTTGTAAAAAATAATATTGAAGGAACGCGAAATGTTGTCGAATTCGCATATAAACACAATATAAGGTTGATTCATCTTTCTTCAATAAGCGTTTCCGGAAATTATTTGGTTAAACAAGACAATCGTAATGTAGAGTTTTCTGAAAATGATTTATATATAGGTCAACATTATGAAGACAATAACTATGTTTACAGCAAAATGGAGGCTGAAAAATTAATATTACAATATATGTCAAAAGGCTTAACTGCAAAGATTTTAAGAATTGGAATTGTATCTGGAAGATTTTCTGACGGTTTTTTTCAAAAAAGGATTGATGAAAACGCTTTTTATGGTAGAATTAAATCGATAATAAAAATGCATGCAATATCTGATGCTATGACCATGCAAGATGTTGAATTTACACCCGTGGATTTATGTGCGAAGTCTATTGTTACCTTAGCCAAAAATTCTGTTGGAGATAATAGGGTTTTTAATATTTATAACCATAATCTTATCACTATTAACAGGGTTATAGAAGCACTTGGAAAAATTGGTATTAATGTTGATGTTTTAAGTAGTGGTGATTTTAATGATTACATATTAAATTTATCTAAAACACAAAAAGAAGCAATTAAAGGAATTATTAATGACTTTAATTATGATGAAAATAATTTATTAACTATAGACTACAATTTTACAGTTAAAGTACAATCAAATTACACTAAAAAATACTTACATATGCTTAATTTTGATTGGCCTGTTTTGGATGATTGCTATTTGCTGAAAGTACTGATGCATATGAAGGAAGTTGGATTTATTTAGTTCAATATTCCCCACTTCAAAGTAAGTTTTTTTAGTAATAAATTTAAATATTATAAAAAAAGGAGGCAATATATGAAGCTCAAAACTTTATTAAATATAAGACCTAGTTTAAGAATAGCACTAAGATATAGTGGAGTTGCATCAATTGTAATATTGATTTTCTCTTTGCTAGTACCAAAATTTCTAAATTACGGACCCGAATCTATTAACACAGATTTTGATATTCAAATGTCGTATATACCCTATTGGCTACAATTTTTATGTATAGGATCCTTATTAATATTTTTAATAGTAATGATTACACATTTCTTATTTAAAAGTGTAGATAAATTTTATTTATCGAAAGATCCTAATAAATATAATAATTTAAGTTTAATAAAAAAAGTAAGAAAAAAATGTTTTAGCTTACCTTATTTAATACCAATATGTGAAGTTATTATTCCTGCGGTTTCAGCTATGTTAGTTCTTATTTTAACAGGAAGTCACTTATCTGTAATGGTTGCTAAAATATTGATTATAGTATTTGCTTTTTCGCTAATATTGGCGGTTTCCTCATTTATATTCTCAAAGGGAATATATAATGAAATTTTGACAAAAACTTACAAAGAAAACATAAATATTGGATTAAGAATTAATTTAAAATCAAAAGTACTTCTGCAAATACTACCATTACTTATTTTTTGTATTAGTATGTTGACTTTTATAGGATATTCATTTACTGTAAGAGAAAAGGAAGACGTATATTTTGATGTATATAATCAATTAATGGAAAGCAATTTTTCTGAAAATACCATATATGATTATTCTGATTTACTTGATGAATTTAATAATATGAAAATGTATAATGACTCACATAGTAAATTTATTATAAAATCTGATGGGTCTATATTAACATTAAACGGAGAGCCACCTAGTAATTTCGTTATAGAATATACTCAACAAATTGCAGAAAAATATAATGGAAGAATTTATGATAGCTACGGAGTTGATGCTCAAGGTAAATCAATAAAAGTTTCAACTAATGAAGGAGATTGTTATATTTGTGTATTGTATAGTGTATCATCTTCTACTTCTCTAATGTACTTAGCTTTATCAGGAATTTCACTATTTATAATTTCTGCCATAATGTTGTATATTTTTAGCAATTCTTTATCAAAGGATATTTCAGAAATATCTAATAATTTTGATAGATTATGCTCAAATGACTTTGGTAAAACTCTTCCTGTTACTGCTAATGATGAGATTGGTGATTTAATAAATTCCTTTAACTTGGTTCAAAAGAACAGTCAAAGTCAAATGGATTTAATCAAAAATAATCAAGAAATCCTTATGGAAAGAGAACGTTTAGCTACTCTTGGTCAAATGGTTGGTGGAATTGCACACAACTTGAAAACCCCTATAATGTCTATATCTGGTGCAACAGAAGGTTTAAAAGATTTAGTTAGTGAATATGATGCTTCTATTGAAGATTCTGAAGTTACTGTGAGTGATCACCATGAGATAGCTAATGATATGAGAAGATGGATTGAAAAAATTAATAATTACACTGAATATATGTCTGATATTATTACAGCAGTAAAAGGTCAGGCTGTTACACTTTCAAACCAGGAAATTGTTTCTTTCACTATCGCAGAATTGGTTAAAAGAGTTCAAATTCTGATGAAGCATGAATTGAAGAATTCCTTTATCGAGTTGGATATTAATATGAATGTTGATGAAAACTTGACTTTGAATGGAGATATTAATAGTTTAGTTCAAGTTTTAAATAATTTGATTTCTAATGCTATTGAAGCTTATGATGGTATTGAAAGAGAAAATAAAAGTATTGATTTGGATTTGAATATAAAGGATGGTTATTTACAAATTTATGTTACAGATTATGGTAAGGGTATTCCTAAAGATGTTCAAGAAAAATTATTTAAGGAAATGATTACTACGAAGGGAAAAAACGGTACAGGATTAGGCTTGTTTATGTCATATTCAAATATTAGAGCTCATTTTAATGGAAATATGAAATTTGAATCTGAAGTTGGTAAGGGATCTAGATTTGAGATTTTATTGCCTTTGTAGAGGTTTGTTGTTAAAATAGACAGTATAAAAATCACTCTTTTTATATTCTGGGATGTTTGAAGGAATAGTATTTTCATCCATACTAGTTTATTTTTAAAGTGCAATTTTTACACTTTAAAGTAAAAGAATTGCACTTTAAAGTTTTTCATAAATATACTGAGGAAATTATGCAGTATTTTATTATATTTTTCATGGTTAAAATATGTATCTGAAATAAAATATATCATTTTGTTACCAGCCTTTGCTAAAATATTCTATTGTTTCATTTACAAAGAAACAGCAAGAGCTGTTCTTAATGGGTTGTCTGTTGAATTTATAAGTAAATTTCTCATATATCTAAAAAAGTCATAATATTCTTCCATAAAAGTTTCTTGCGAACAGTGAAATGTTAGGAATTCAGTTACATATGACTCCACACGTTTTTCAAAAAGATAATTAATATCAAACCCAAACCATCCTAACCTAAAAGTACACATATTATGATTATTTTCTGTATTTATTATATTAATAATTTCTTTTTCATCCTTGCTTTTTATATTTTTAAAGTATTCTATTGCTTTTTCTGAATATTCTGATTTTATATATTTTTCATGTTGTTCAATCATTAAATCCATTGCATATTTAGCCAGCATTTCATCTTTTAGTTTAAAAATTATATATGCATTTTCATCCCATTCTATTGTTCTATATTGTACATTATATAGATTTCTGTCAACTTTCTTGAAGAAATCTAATTCAACTTCTTTTGCCATTTTCGCATCTCTTACTACTACTAATATTTCTTTTGCTAGTCCTACACATAAATATTTACTCATATTTTCACTCCTTTAATATGTATATATATTATTTTAGCAAGAATTTAATCAGATTTGGTCTCTTTGAAAGCGACATTTTTGAAAAGTCTTTATAAATTAAAAATAATATGATACAATAATTCAGTAAAATATTTTTATGCATAGATATTTAGTTCGTAATCACATTTATACTCATTTATTTTTATATATCATTCATTATTCACAACAAGGAGGTCCTTTATGTTTTATCAAAATTTATATATGAAAAAACAAACTATTATTCCACAATCATTATTAGAATTATTTGAATTTTATAAAACTTCTATTATGTCAAATCTAACTGAACCTACTATATGCGATTCTAAAGTATGTGAATCTTCTGCAGAATATATCATTTTAAATACTAAAAAAAGTGCAAAGAACTTTAATGAGCTATTATTTGAACACATTGATAATGCTAATATTAGCGATGTAAAATTGTATAAAAAGGCAGATATCGACAAACGTCTTTTTTCTAAAATAAGGTCGAGCACTGCATATCATCCATCTTTTGGAACTGTCACATTGCTTGCTTTAGCATTGGAACTAACTAGTGTGCAATACGAAGAGTTGCTTAATTCTGCTTCATATTCTTTGCCTCAAAATTCATATGTAAATATTACTTTGAAGTATTGTTTTGATAATGAAATGTATAATATTAATGAAGTTAATGATTTATTGTATGCTGTTTCAGGGAAAGTGATTAGGGAGTTGTAGATAGAATGTATATTTCTTTTATATAATTGTTAAAAAAATTAGGAGGTATAAAATGCAAAATTTATATATTATAACTGGTCCTGCCGGTGTCGGGAAAAGTACAATTTCCCAAAAAATTGCAGAATCAAAAAGTAAATCGGTTTTAATAGAAGGTGATGATATTTATCATCAAGTTATTGGAGGATATGTTCAAGCTTGGAAAGAAGGAAATCATCTTGAAACCTTTTGGAAAGTATGCATAAATACAATTAAAATTTATTTAGAAGACGGATATGATGTAGTATTTAATTACATTGTAACACCTACTCCATTAAAGCAAATGTATAATCAGTTTAAAAATTATAATATAAAGTTCGTTGTGTTATTAGTAGATGAAAACACTCTACTTTTAAGAGATAAAGAAAGACCAGAGGATTGTCAAATGAAAGAGCATTGTGTCAGTTTATTAAATAGTTTTAAAAATTCAAATTATAAAATAGCTTTTGATATTGAGGAAAATTGGTATAGACAAGATAATAAATTATTAGGGAATAAGGAATTTTTAATACAAGATCCGGATGGATATTTGTTGAGATTTTGTGAGGATTTGGGTGAAAAGTGTTAATGTCAATATAAAAATGTACAATTACAATTTTGTACATTTTTTATATTGACATTAACAAACATTTAATCTTCATAATTTTTTTCCTATATCTCAATTTTTTATCATATTTTTATTACCAGCCATAATATGATCCATATATATCTAACTTATTATTTTTGCTTTCTAATGATTCCTGATGTTCTCTTTTTCCAAGCATTTCATCTTCTTTATCTATTATTGGATCAAACCAATCTGCTTTTTTGCTTGCCCATTTAATCCAATCTTTCATTTCGTTTGATAAATTATCTTGACATGATATAGCATTAATGTAATTTCTAATTTCACATGCTATTCTATAATCTTCAGCTAATTCTTCTGTGGCATAATAAATAGCACTTGATATTTTCATACATCTATTTTATTCAAATTTAGATATATTTTCAAAATATCCTTTTTCTATATAATCATGAATGTTATAATATGGATTAAAGTAATTAGCTTTTCCTTCTTCCCTTCGTTCTTCTTTTTTTCTTATTTTTATATTCAGTAATCACTTTATGATTTCTTTTTACATTATCTATGTTTATATTGTAAATAACTTTAGCCAACTTCTTTTTCTATATCTTTATGCTTTCCTAAATATTTTGCTTTATATCTATTGGTTTATTTTTAAATTCATAGCATATTCAAATGATATTTCATCAATTTTTTTAGTTTTTTTCCACCCTTCCTCTTCATGTGACATATTAGAAATATCTGTCACTTTTTTATTCTTTAGTAATTTAATTATTTTATTTATTATTTCGATTTCAGTATCCTTTAATTTGCTTAAATCAAAATTTTTTTTACTTGTTATAATAGTTTTTGTTCCACTTTCATCTTCATAGTCATTTCTTATATATTTATCATCTAATAAAGAAATTTCTTTATATCTTTGATCTATTATTGTAGGACCATATTGTTGTTTTTGATATGTTAATCCAGTAATTGAAACTCCCCTTTGATTAAATGATAATATATCTATAAACCATAAATATTTATTAAGACTTGTAATTGTTAAATTACTAACTTTACTAGAAATATAAGATATAATATTTTCTACCAATTCTAAATCAAATTCTTTATATCCATTAAATATATTTGGTTTTAATCGTAAAGAATTATTTATGACTCTTCTATACATATCTTGAATATCATCTTTGCTTATTTCATTTTCTATATTGGTTGATACTATTCTTTCATAGGTTTTGTCATTAATACTACCATTCTCATATGATTCTTTTACTTTTTCTATAAATTTATTATCATTATCAATCAATAATCTTATATAATCACTTTGAGATTTTGTTGGAACACAACCTCTTTCATATCTATTAATAGTCATTTTTCCAAATCCAAGAATAGCAGTTAATTCTCTTTGTGATATATCATATTTTTCTCTTAAATTAACTATATCTTGTGGTTTTATAATATTTGCTTTCTCTCTATATAATTCATATATTCTTTCATTATTTTTTTCTTCAATTTCATTTACATATAAGTCTTGATGACATTCTCTACATACAGCTACATTTTCATAGGTGTTAATTTCTATTCCTTTAAATTCTTTTACATCCCTTTTTTCTATTTTATAATCTACTTCTTTTTTACAATATGGACAATATTCTTTCATTTTTAATTCACCTCATCATATTTACCAAATTCGTGTACTGACAAACAAATTGATTTTTCTATACTCTCAATCCTAATCTTTATATAAAGCCTAGTGTCTTCGAATAAAGGATTAAATTTAAATATCCATCCTTCATATTGTGAATCTCTGTCTCTTTCTGGACCTGCAAAACAATCTTCTACTGAAAGTCTTCTTATTATATTTTTAACATCTTCTCGATTTAAGTTGTACTCTCTCATAAACTCTCTATTTTTTTGAGTCCAAACAATAATGAATTTATCTCCGTCTTTATCTTTATCTACGATTCTTTTAATTTTCAGTAAATTTTGACTTTGTATTTGACCTCCTATGGTATTCATTCTATGCCATCTCCTTTATTGTTGTGCCACTTTTTGATGGCATTTTTTATTATACCATGGCTATTAATATTAGTCAATAATTTTTCACAAATTTATAAAACATCAAGAAATTTATAAACATAGACAAATTATTATTAATCGCTCACTATCCATTCCCCATTTTTCTTACTATTCTTTCTTTCAATTAAACCTTTTTCTTGCATTGTAGCCATATATGTTTTAACAGTTCTAACAGATTTATTGATTTGAGTTGCTATTTCTTCTTGCGTCGCTCTTGGATTTGCTTTTAATATATTTATTATTGCCTGTTCTTCTAAAGTGCAATTATTGCACTTTAAATTGTTTTCATTTGCACTATGAATATTATCTATATGTGTATATCTATTCTTTAATTCATAATTACTATTTGTTAATAAATTATAAAAGAATTTTTCTAAAAATGTAGTGTCTTCAAATATATTCTTTTGAAAATTGTTATAATTTGCTCTTACCAGTGAATTCCTAAAATACCATGAATTACCAGCAAATACTTCATCATTAATATCGAATCCAAAAGTTCTTAAATATTTTATTATAAATACTGCAATTGTTCTTGTATTTCCTTCACAGAATGGATGTATTTGCCACATATTTGCAGTAAATAAACATAAATGTTTTATAGATTCTTCTAAACTTAATCCTTTATATGAAAAAGCTTTTTCTTGTTCAAAATCATATTCTAACGTTTCTTTTATATTTTGAAATGAAGCATATATTACTGTATCTCCATTTAATACCCATTCTTTTTTAGTAATATTATAATCTCTATAAGTTCCTGCTCCATCAAAAATGTCTTCAAATAATCTTTTATGAATATTTAATAGTTCTGTTGGTGAAAAATTAAATGCTTTTTCGCTTAATATTTCTGTTATTCTTACTGCAACTTTATCTGCTTCTTCATTTTCTTTTTCAACTTGTTTTCTACTATCTTGAACTTCATAATATTCATTTATTCTATTTTTTACTTCATAAATATCTATGTTACCTTCAATATGTTCCTTAGCTGTTCTTATTAAATATTTTGAAGGTTTTAATCCATCTACATCTTGCAAGCCTATTGCTGTTTCCCATGTTTTAGTTTTCTCTACACGATTTGGCTCGCCTTGTTTTATATATTCTGATAATTCTAAATTCCAATCTTCTTTTTTATCCATTAGAAATGCCTCCTACATATATTATATCAATTATTAGATGTAATATCAATATATAAAGTGCAATTTTTGCACTTTATAATGCTAAAATTGCACTTTATCAGTTACATTTATTTTTTACAATAAGTCTGAATGTGAGCCTGTTCTATATGCTATTAATACCAATTCACCTTTTTCTATTTTGTGTATTAAAAGCCAATCAAGTTGTATGTGGCATTCTCTATATCTGTTTGTATTTTCCTTCATCTTCCGCTACTTGCAATAAAGTTTCTTTATCGTCTTCTGAAATATTATCTGTAAAATCCTCCTCACTATTATGATGAATATTTAATCCAAAATATTTTTCAAAGAATTTTAGTATCTTTTGTATAATTGTTTGCTTTTTCTCTGCTCTATTACCTCCTCCAAATCTTCTCATTGGTGGAAGTATTTTTTCAATATCTGTTCCATTAGTTTTAACTTGTCCATCTCTAAAAGAATTATTTAAAAATTTTCTTGTTTCTTTTTCATTTAAGTTTTCTTCTTCAATAAGACTTCTTAAGTCTGATTCTTCTTGCTCTTTAACATACTTTTGCCAGTCATTATTAACATTTGTGTTAACATTTATTCTTTCAATAAATCCATTTATTAAATCTTTCTTTGAACGAAGTGCTAAACTTGATTTTATTGCCTTATCA
>CANQKT010000003.1 GCA_947624525.1 uncultured Clostridia bacterium
TAAAACTATTGGAAATAACAGAAGAACAATTTCAATCCGTAACACAGCATATGTTAGATTTGCATGTAAATAATACATAGAATATAGATAATGGTTAATTTAGGAGGTAAAATATGTATTTTAGACTTAAAAATATTGAAATCTAAATAAATCCTCCGTTTAAAAAATCTATATAAAAAAGTATAAAAGCATTGAAAAAATTAACATAATATGGTATAATTGTTAGGTATATTAATATATAGGAGAATTAATATGAGTAACGAAATAACTGTAAAATTAAAATGCAGTATAGAAAATTTTTGCGAAATATTACAAAATAAGAAATTCAAATTAGTTGAAAAATATTTATTAAATGATACCTACTTTATTCCTAAAAATTTGAATATAAGTAAACTTACACCAAGAGAGATATTAAGTAATGCTGTTTTACTAAGAGATATAAATGATTATATGTTGAACACAAAAATTTGTAAATTTACATTTAAAAATAAACAAATAAATGAAGATGGTATAATATTAAATCAAGAAAATATAGATTGTGACATAGTTTCAATTGAACAGGGGCAAAAGTTTATTAAATCAATAGGATATAAAGAATTAATGAATATTAAAGAAAATGACACAGTATATGAAAAAGATAGTTTAAAGATAGCGATAAAGGATGTAATTAATGGAGACAATTTAATTGAAGTAGAAACTGTAGACAATAATATAGAATTGAATACAATAGAAAAAATTATATCCAAAATAAATGAATTAAATATTCCAATATATACAAATGATTATTTTATTAAGAAAGCAGAAATTGAACTAAAAAAAGTATTATAAAGGTGGTGCTTTTATGAGTGATACTAATTTAAACTTATATAAAATATTTTGTGTAGTTGCTGAATCAAAAAATTATAAAGAAGCAAGTGAAAAGCTATATCTTACTGAATCTACAATTAGTTCTCATATAACAAATTTAGAAAAGAAATTGGATATTGTATTATTTTATAGAGAAAGAGATGGATTAACATTAACAAAAGCAGGTAAAGAATTATATGATTCTATACACGAAACAATTAAAGATATAGAATTTGCTGAAAATGCTATAATTCAAAATTATGATGTTTCTAAAGCCAAGATTACAATAGGTTGTCCATCACATATTTCAATTTTCTATTTGTCAAAATGTATAGCAAAAGCAAGAGAAGATTATCCGCATTTGAGAATAGATATTATTGGTGCATCAGATTATAATGGATTAATACAATTACTACAACAGCATAGTGTTGATTTTGTCATTATGGATATAGTTCCAAAAGATGTTAAAAGTGAAATAGAATTAAAGACATTAAAAAAGGTTAATAATGTTTTTATCTCTAAAGAGCCAGTAAATATAACAGATATTAAGGAACTAGAAAAATTTAATTACATACTAAACTATGAAAATTCTATATCTACTCAGGAATTATTTGAATGTTTAAAAGAATATGATGTAAAAATAGATGCATATATTCAAGCAGATATTACTGAAATGAGAATCGAAGAAGTAAAGCAAGGACAAGGTATAGGATATGTTATGAAAGAATCTGTAGAAAATGATATTAAACATAAGGAAGTATATGAGGTTAAATTGCCTATAGAATTACCTCAAACACAAATTAATTTAGTATATATAAAAAAATATTTAACTAATATGGATAAGATATTTATAAAGAAATATTTAAAAGATTAATGAATAATAATATATAGAGAAGAATACTCAAGTTAGAGTGTTCTTTTTTATTGGAAAAAATCTAATATACCTTTGATTTTTTCAACTATACATATATATAAAATTAAGATATAATTATAATATCAATTTTTATATAAATTGGAAAGGATGTTTAAATATGGAAAAGAAAAAAGTTTGTTGGAAAATAACAACTAAGTGTAATCAAAATTGCAAATATTGTTTTGGATTTGTAAACATACCAGAACTTCCTTATAAGGAAAATATAAAAGCTATGGATCATTTGATTAAGAATGGATTAACACACATTACATGGACAGGAGGAGAAGCTGTACTATATCCAGAATTAAATAAATTAATAAAATATGCAAAATCTAAAGGAATATATAATAAATTAGTAACAAACGGAATATTTCTTTCAAATAATGATAATGAATATGTAGAAGATATTTTAAATACACTTGATGAAATAAATTTATCAATTGACTCAGTATCTGATGATGTAAATATGGAACTTGGAAAAGAGGATGGACATTTTGAAATAATAAAGAGATTATTGGAAAAAGTAAAAAATAAACCTATAAGAGTCGGTATAAATACTGTTGTTAGCAGAAAGAGTATAGATCAATTAGAAGAATTAGGAGAGTTTTTAAATAACTATAAAATCTATACTTGGAAATTCCTAAAATTTATGCCTATTCGTGAAAAATCACTAAAAAATAAAGATTCTCTTGAAGTAACTGAAGAAGAATTAGAACAAAAAGTAAATGCTCTAAGAGAATATGAAAATATTAGACTTGTAAAATATAAAAAACAAAATGAATTTGAGCAAAGTATAGTAGTTCTTCCTAATGCAGATATGATAAGAACTGATAATGGAAAAGATATTAAATTAGGAAATGCTTTACATCAAAATGTAATATCTTTTTCTGGAAAGCCAGGAGAAAATGATTTAAAGATAAGAACATTAGTTGCACATAATGATGAGAAAACAAGAGATTTAATAGTAAATGCAATTAAAGATTTTGATTATGTTGATGTAGTTGCTACTGCAGAAGATGGAATAGATGCTTACAATAAAATTATGGATTTAAAACCAGAGATGGTATTTTCAGAGTATAACTTTGAGAATTATAAGGGTATAGATTTATTAAAGAAATCGAAAGAAGTTTTAAATAATGATATGCCAGTATTTAATTTTATTTCTAATGTAATGCCAAAGGAGGAAATAGAAAGTGCTTATGATATTATAGGCAATCACTTTAACATTTGGATGGATGAAACAGATTCTGAGAGAATTGCAGATGTTATGCAAGATTATAAAGAATATATGTATAATTAAATTTAATGTATAAAAATAAGAAATAAGTAATTAAACTTATTTCTTATTTTTTATGTAATATAAATATGAAGAACAGATTTCTAAAAAGTCAGCAGGTGATATATAACTATTTTTAAGCTCATTTAGTAATCCTAAAATGTAATTATTTTTTGGAATTTTAATGTGTCTAAGTGCTGTTCTCATTCTGCTCCTAACAGTTTCGTTTGTTACAGAAAATTGTTTAGCAACAATATTATATACGTTTTCAATTTTATCTAATGTTCTTGGGTGATAGTAGCAATAATATAATGCAAATCGTAAATACTCAGATCCATAAGAACTTAATCCAATTCCTAATTGTATAAATAAAAAATTTAAATCAGTTTCAGTTAATTTTTCAATTTTATTTTTACTCTTTAAATATTCAATACAAGATAATAACTCATTAAATTCTTCGGATTTATCTAATATACGAAAGACTTTTGACAAGCACGTTGAATATAATTGCCCATTAATAATGTCTGTAGTTATTATAGTATTACATTCATTATCATCAGGGATTATGGACAATTTATTTAATATATCGGTATATTCTATATCCTTAAAGTTAGAATCTAATATTAAAATATTAGGTTTTAATTCCAAATATGTATTTAAAGTAGTTAGTCCATCAGTTGTACTTGTAATTTCTAACTCTTTATCATTTGCGAGGGTATTGCAGTATTTCGCATTTTGCTTAATGTCTGCATTTGCTACTAAAACTTTTATCACTTTAATAACCTCCATCAAATGTTTACAAATGAAATTTGAAAATATTATATCACTAATATTATGTAAATACAAGACCATAACAATAAAATTTACATAATTTTATTGCCGATTTTTGCCATTTTTGACCAAAATTTGCCGTTTTATTACTATTTATGCCAATTTACTCCTATTTTAACCGTTAAACGTTATAACAATAAAAACAAATGTAGTATGTGCCATAGGAACTTTATATTGAAGTTTTGAATGGAGTAACTAAAGATTTTCTAAATACTAATAGACAAAAAAGTAATACACATTTAAAACTTTAATATAAAGGAGGAATTTTTTTATGATAACTTAAATTAAACAATATAATTATATTTTTATAATCTAATAGATCACTCCATTAGAGACTTTGGTATAAATCCTAAGTTCCTAAAGGTGTGATTTTTTTTGTATCAGTTAAGTAATGAAGAAAAAGGAAGATTAAAACTTTGGGCAAAAGACAAAAGATATGAATTTTTTAAGAAAAATAAATATATTTTTGTTGAAGAAAATACAATTGATGATATGGTTTTATATTCAAATATTAATGTTGAAGAGGAAATTATAGAAAATGAATTTATGGATTGTAAAAAAGATTTAAAAAATTTATTTAATGATGATGAATTATGTAGTGCATTTAATGGCTTATCTCAAAATGACCAATCAATAATAAGAAAATCTGTATTTGAAGAAAAGAAGGATAAAGAAATTGCAAATGACATTGGTTCAAGTGAAGATGCTATACGAACTAAACGTAATCGTATATACACAAAAATTAGAAAAAATAGAAAAGGAGATAAAAGAAAAAATGTTTAGAAATTTTAGTTTGACTGATGAAGAAGTATTACAAATCATTAATCAATATGAACCTCTAATTAATAAATATAGTGAAATTAACGGCGAAATTAATGAAGATTTAAAACAAGAAATAATTATATGTTGGTATGTAAAATTAACTCAGAATAGAGAAAGATAAAAAAATAAAAAATTATGTGATGTTTTTAGAAAAAATGTAAGGTCTTTATATATGAGGAGGGATGAAAAAATGTTTTTCAAAAATATAAGGTATTTTTTTAGGCAAATGAAAATGCACTTAATTATGGAAATACGAGTTATCAAATTTCAAAAGAAATTGCAGAGATTCCAAAGAGAACGAAATAAAATGAGTAACCATTACTCATTAAAATTGTCGACCCCATAAAGTGTTAGCAAAAAATTGCAAAATATTTTAAGAAGGGACAGATAAACATGAGAGAAAAAATACTTGAAATGTATTTTGAAAAACAAATGAGACCAGTTGATATTTCAAAAGTATTAAATTTCCCCCAATACAAAATAACAAGGATTTTACAAAAAGATCCTAGATATGAATCAACAAAAAGAGTCAGAATTGAAAACAACAGAAAAAAACATAAAGAAGATACTAAAAAAATAATGAAAAGAAAAAGGGCTAAAGAACAATTTGAGTATGCTAATGATACATTGGTATTAAAAGTTATGCAAAGTCAAGCAGCACGAGAGCTTTCAAAGCATAATAAATTATCTAATTTAGCATATAGAAACTGGAACATTAGTGCTTATGAGTATGATTCTAATAAAAAAAGGTTTGCTTTTAGAGAGGAACTTGGAAGAAGTGCTGATGTTCCAAAATACATAAAAGTGGAGGTGTGAAAATGGAATTTAATTTCACATTAAATGAAAATGATATAAAAATAATAACTGCTTATGGAGCATTAGCTATACATGCATTACAAAATTCTGCTAATAAAGAAGATAAAGTAAAAGACTTGGATTTAAAATTCTTTACTAATGAAGTAGAAACTATGTGCAAAGTTTATTCGATAACGACAGCAATTGAAAGAAGTAAA
The DNA here is from genome assembly GCA_947624525.1 of uncultured Clostridia bacterium. Lineage (GTDB taxonomy): Bacteria > Bacillota > Clostridia > TANB77 > CAG-508 > CAG-492. The sequence continues at coordinate 5,702 of CANQKT010000003.1, forward strand.
GAATTAATTAATGATTAGGATGGTAAAAGACATGAACTTTTTATGGAATCAATAGATTTAGTTGATTTAGATAATTCTTTAGAATGAATACAAGATATAGAAAATGTTATTAGAGATTTATTACCTAATTATAATGATTAAAAAGCATATATTATAGTAAAATACATACGATTTATTATGGAGGTTTTTTATGAATGATAATTGTGCAGAAGAAACAGAAATTTATACAATAGAGGGAAAAAGTTACAAAGTAATAACAAGAGTTTCAAAAGATAAATTATCAAAAGAAAACTTAATAAAATTAATAGTAAGATATGCTATGAAAGATTTAAAAATAGATGATATATAAAATTTCTAGGATTGGTGGACAATGTTACAAATGAGAGATATAATTCATTTGTAACATTGTTTTCAATTTAGCAATTTTTACGAATGGAGGCGTATTAATTGTGAAAAACAAGTACAAAGTTGCAGGATATTTAAGACTATCAGTAGAAGATGGTGATAAAGAAGTAAGTGATAGTATTGTAAGTCAAAAAAATATTATATTAGAAAAAATCAAAGAACTTGGAGAAGAATTTGAATTATGTGATTTTTATGTTGATGATGGTTATACAGGACTTAATACAGACAGACCTAGTTTCCAAAGAATGTTAGATGATATAGATAGAAAGAAAGTTAATTGTGTTATAACAAAAGACTTATCAAGATTAAGTAGAAATAACTTTGAAGCAAACTATTTTATTGAAATTTTTTTCTTGGAAAATGAAATTAGGTACATAGCAATATTAGATAATGTAGATACTTATGAAAAAAGCTCAAGTAATGAGATGATTCAATTTAAAACTCTGATAAATGATTGGTATAGTAAAGATATTTCAAGAAAAGTAAAAAGTGGTGTATGGGCAAGAAAAGAGCAAGGTTTATATGTAGCAGCTAGAGCACCTTATGGTTATAAAAAAGAAGAAGATAACAAAAACCATTTAATACCAGATTTATACGAATCAGGAATTGTAAGAAAAATATATAAATGGTATGATGGTGGAATGACAATGGGCGAAATTGCTGAAAAGTTAAAAAACGAAAAAGTATATAGACCTGGTTATCAAAAAGGAAATAAAGGCAAATATGGACCTTATGGTTGGACATATTCAACAATATCTAAAATATTAAAAAGTAAGGTATATTTAGGTCATACTGAATATGGTAAAGCAATTAATTTAAGTTACAAATCGAAGAAAACTAAAAAAATACCAAGAGAAGAATGGAAGATTGTTGAAAATACACATGCTGCCATTATCAATAAAGCATTATTTGATAGTGTGCAAAGAAGATTGAAAATAAATGAAAAAACTAAAACACACATACACAATTGGATTTTAAATGGTACAATTTTTTGTAAAGAATGTGGAGAGCCAATGCAATTAAAAGTTAAATACAGAAAAGATGGAAAAACAGTTTCATTTATGAGATTGTATTGCTCAAGTAGTTTACACAAAAAAGGATATTGTACTAGAAAATATAAGGGAATAGAATTACAATCAGTTACTCAAATTGTAGTAAGTAATTTAAATCAAAAAGTAAAGAAAATTATTGATTATGGTAGTGTTGCAAAGATTGTTGAAAATGAGTACGAAAATAGAGATACAAGAATATATGAGAGAGATTTAAGAGAAAGTGAGAGACAATTGAAAAAATGCAACAATATTATAAATTCATTATATAAGGATTATAATAGCGGAATAATTCAAGAATATGATTTTAAAAATATGTATGAACAACAAACTGCTGATAGAGATAGACTTAAAGAAAAAATTGAAAGTATAAATGAAAAACTTAATAACAAAATACAAATGTCAGAAGTAGAATTTAAAAGAGTTGTAAAAAAGGTATCAAATGTAAAGAAATGGACCAGAGAGCAATTATCAGATGTAATTGATAGAGTTGAGGTAGACATTGATAACAATATTTATATTGATTACAGATATGATGTTATGGAGTTAGTGTAATGAAAGAATATAAAGCAGCAATATATTTAAGACTATCAAAAGAAGATAGTAAAGCAAATAATAGTATTGATGCACAAAGAAAAATTACAACAAGTTATGCTAAAAAGCATAATTATAATATTGTTGAAGAATATGTGGATAATGGTTATTCTGGTATTCTATCATCAAGACCAGCATTGAACAGAATGATGGTAGATATTGTTAGAAATAAAATTGATATGGTCATTGTTAAAGATATGAGTCGTTTAACAAGGGATAAAAATTTAACTGCTTATTATACAGATATTTTCTTTCCAGATAATGATGTAAGGTTAATTTCAGTTACTGAATATATTGATACTGGAGAAAGATATGAAATTGATGATGTAGTTGCATTAAGAGGAATAGTAAATCAAAGTTATTTGGAAGATTCTTCAAAGAAAATAAAGGCAGTTAAGAAAAACTTTAAAGAGCAAGGAAAATTTATTGAATCTAGTGTTGCTTATGGGTATAAGAAGGATGAAAATGATAAATACAAATTAGTTATTGATGAAAATGTGGCAGATATTATAAGAGAAATATATAGTAGTTATTTAAATGGAATAAAACCATTAGAGATTGCAAAAATCTTAAATGAAAGAAATGTTGAAACAGCCTCACAATACTTGAAGTTAAAAGTTGTAGGGAAGTATTGGACTAAATCTATGGTTAATAGAATACTAACTAATCCTATATATGCTGGAAATATGGTAACTAATAAGTATGAAAATAATTATAGAACTAAAAAGAGAAATACAACTAGAAAATGTGAATATAAAATAATAAAAAATACACATCCAGCAATAATCTCTCAAGAAGATTATGATGAAGTTCAGAAAAGAAAAGGTAATAAAACAAAAAAAGATTTTCAAACTTATGTATTTCTGTTGAAAGGATTAGTTTATTGTAAACATTGTGGAAGGAAAATGTCGTATAAAAATTCTAGCCCAGTAAGAATAAATCAGAATGGAAAAAAGACTGGAAAGATTAATGATAAAGGATATTTTATTTGCACAGAACATTATAGACACAAAGATGTATGTAATGAATTTAATAAAATAATGGAAGTTGATCTTAATAGAGTTGTACTTGATAATATTTCTAATAGATTCAAAGAATTGCATATTGGAAAATATGCTAATGATGTAAAATCATTAAATGATAAAAGTAATCCAAAATTTCTTGAACTTCAAAAATTGAAAAGAGAAATAGAAAAGCATGAGTATAATTTTAAAGTTTTATATTCTAAAAAAGTTGAAGGAAAAATATCTGAAGATGACTTTTTAACAAGATATAATCAATATAAAATAACAATAACAGATTTGAAAGATAGGTTAGACAAACTTGAAAATTCTATATATAATGCTGAAACACAGAAAAATGCCATAGAAAGTATTATTTCAGAGTTTCAGGATTGCAAAAATTTTGACAATACTATTTTGAAAAAATTAATAGATAAAATTGAAATTGAAAAAAATCATAATATTGAAATTTCGTTGAAAGTTTAAGGAAAAACACTTTTTAATTAGATTAAAAATGGTTGCACTTTATGGAGTTTTAATCGGCAGCCAAGTCCTCTTGTAAATCTGCAATAGGATCACCTTTTACAGCTAAAACTGATGCTGTGAAAGGAAATCCTGCTGCTGCCTGAGGATAAACTCCCCAACCATGGTCAGTATAATATGGTCCTAAACCAGCCTTTTCAAGTTCGGCAGGACATACACCATCTGTTAATTGATGAACTATAGTTCCAACCATTTCTAAGTGAGCTAATTCTTCTGTACCAATATCATTCAAAATAGCTTTAGCCCTCTCATCAGGCATACCAAATCTCTGAGACAAATATCTAAGAGAAGCAGCTAATTCTCCATCAGGACCTCCATATTGGCTAATAATATTTTTTGCCAATGCAGGATTTTTACATTTAATTTTAATTGGATATTCCAAAACTTTATTATAAGTCCACATACTATTCACATTCTCCTTCCCAAGGCCAAGGACCTTCTAACCATCTCCACTTATTGCATGGATACATATTAGTTAATGGTCCATAAACTCTTTGATATTGATCAGACAAAACTTTGAATTTTTTTGCATACTCATTGTGTAAGCAAATAGCTTTTCTATCATCTGGGTGTGTGTCTAAATAAAGACCTAATTCAATGATAGCGAATCTATAACATTTTAATTTCTCCCTTAATTCTTCCATAGTAGCTTCATTAGCATTATCATTCATATTTTTTTGAAATTCATATTTGCAACTACAAGCACAATCTCTTTGATTTGGGCAAGTATTGCAATTACATACATCATTACAATCCATTATCTATTGCACCCCTTTCCAATTTCATTTGTAGCCTTTATAAATTCTATTTCCTCATTTCCTTGACATGGAACATATGGGCTTACTAACTCTGGGAAAATTGTTCCCATTTTTAAGCCAACACAAGGTTTAAATGTTTCATCCATATATTGATAAGGAACATAACTTTGTGCTAAAGTTGGATTTACTGGAAATACAGGCTTTCCTTCATCATATCCACAACTACATGAGTTATTATTGTAATCATAAGCAGATAATGTATCAACATCATCACATACATCTTCTAAAACATCTTGAATGTCTTGATTGTTTGAATTATTGCATTTATTACAATTACAAGGTCTATTATATCTTCTATACATACATTTTCCTCCTTTTTTGTATGATATAATACATAATATGTTATAAATCTCTAAAATGTGAAATATGTATACAAAAACCACGAAACAAAGAGGAATTTCAAGCAAAGCGAATTTAATAAAAATAGTGCCAACAGAAGCGTAGTTATGCTTTCTATTGGCACTTGGCTGTTACATGAGGAACTGACCGTACTCATCAGTAGCTAATAAATTTTCTTGTCTCATAATTTGGTTTTGTAATGCATAATCAAGAATACTGATTATACTATTTAAATCAAGATTTGCTGTGGCTGATATAGTGATTGTATTGTCGTCATTATATATGAGTTCAATTTTCGCTACTGGCTTTGGAGTATTGTTAGACATGTAAACACCTTCCTTCAATATTAAATTGTAATTATTATACAACATATTGAACAAAAAATCAACATTATGTTAATTTTATTATATAATAATTAAATTGATTGTATAATTTATCATCTTTTTTGAAAGAATAATGTAAATAAAAGGAGGATAAAAATGTTTTTACCACAGGGAGTATATTATGAGAAAAACGCTGAAAATTACGAATTAGGAAAAAGACTATTACAACAATATAGAGAAAAAAATGTTCCATGTTTTGAAATAGAAAATCATAATAATATTGAAGAAATGAGGACTAAACAAAATTCGGAATTTAAAAATATGAAACAGAATATAATTATAGGGGTTAGAAAAACTCACAAATTCGTTGAGAATCATAAGGTTTCAGACTATTTAGTTCCATATACCTCATCACGGGTGTATAGCTATGTGCTTGTATTGTTATCTTGTATGCAATTTTAACAAATGCTCATATTTAAGGCTGTTTGTGAATAGAGAAGAAATGTTAGATAAAATTATAAGGTATGCTAATAGGGCTGATAGAGATTTAGTTTTTGAGATAGGAAGTAATAGTGATTTGATTTTAGAAAATATGATAACAAATAACTTGCAATGGACTATAGAAAATTTTGTTACAAAATCTGAAAAGGGAATGCTAACGTTCCCAACAAAATTTGATATGGTGGATCCAATTTTAAATTTAGATCATAAGGGGAAAATAATAGTAAGAATGAGTGTAAATCCTCAAGAGATTATACGTGAAATTGAAATAGGAACATCACCACTAAAAAATAGAGTACAAGCTATAAATAAATTAAAACAAGCAGGCTATAAAGTTGGAATATTGATAGCACCTGTTGTTATGGTAGAAAATTGGAAGGAAAAGTACGAGGAATTAGTAAAGTATTTGCATGATAATTTGGATGAAACCTCTAAAAAAGATGTTTTTTTTGAGATAATTTTTATGACTTATAGTTATATTCATAAGGCTATAAATCAAGAGGCTTTTCCGGGAGCCATTAATTTGTATAATAAGGATATTATGACTGTTAGGGGAAGGGGAAAATATACTTATAAAAAAGAGGTTAAAAGTGAGGGAAGTGAATTTTTTCAAGAATTGCTTAAGAGGTATTTTCCTGATAATGAGATAAAGTATATAGTGTAGAATTTTATTTTACTACTGAACTGTAACAAAATAATAAAAAGCACGACAAGTAAAAAAGTAAATGCAATTCTGTAAAGTAATTGCAAGTTGTAAGAAATATAGCAATAATCAAAAGCAATATCTTATTAAAGGAAGTAGTTGACAATTGCTAGAAAAAGTGTATAATATTAATTATAATTGAAAGACGAAAGTGAGACAAAGTAAAATAAATGCTATCTTAAGAGAGGACTAGTCAATTAGGCTGAAAGCTAGTTTAGAAAAGCGTATTTGAAAAACTACCTCATTGTTGCTGGTGATAAAAAGCTAGACGTGTTACTTGCGTTAAAAGTATAATTAAGTAAAAAATAGGATGGAACCGTGTTTAAGATTATAGAAATAATTTAAGCACTCCTATAAATGTGAAAGTATTATACATTTATAGGAGTGTTTTTTATACTTTTATTATAGTATTTTAAGGAATGCTCCAAATTTCTTTCACTGAATTTTGTGATTAACAGCTTTAGAATTAACACACAAAAATTTTGAAAATTTGTTTGAAGGAAATTTGTTTAAGTTATAATACTTAGTAAAAAAAGGAGGAATTTGTATGATTAAAATCAAGTTAAAAGATGGGTCTGTTAAAGAAGTGGAGTCTGGATTAAGCATCTTAGAAATTGCTAAAAGCATTAGTGAAGGATTGGCTAGAGTTGCAACTGCAGGAAAGGTGAATGGAGAAGTAAAAGATTTAAGAACAATAATAAATGAAGATTGCAAATTAGAGATATTGACATTTGAAAGTGATATAGATGGAAAAAAAGCATATTGGCATACAACTTCGCACATAATGGCACAAGCTATAAAAAGATTATTCCCAGATGCAAAATTAGCAATAGGACCTGCAATTGATGAAGGATTTTATTATGATTTTGATGTAGAAAGTCCTTTTACAGATGAAGATAAAGCTAAAATTGAAGAAGAAATGAAAAAGATAATTAAAGAGGATTTATCAATAGAAAGATTTTCTCTTCCAAAAAGTGATGCATTAGAATTAATGAAAGATGAACCATATAAACAAGAATTAATCAATGATTTGGATGAAGGAGAAGAGATAAGTTTTTATAAACAAGGAGACTTTACAGACCTATGTGCTGGGCCACATTTAATGAGTACAGGAAAGATTAAATCTGTAAAAATATTAAGTTCTTCTGGTGCATATTGGAGAGGTAGTGAAAAGAATAAAATGCTTCAAAGAATTTATGCTATTTCTTTTCCAAAAGCTAGTCAATTAGAAGAACATTTACAATTTTTAGAAGAAGCTAAACAAAGGGATCATAGAAAAATAGGAAAAGAATTAAAATTATTCATGACACATAAATTGGTAGGATCAGGGCTTCCTATGTATTTACCAAATGGAGCTACAATAAGAAGAATTTTGGAAAGATATATTCAAGATAAGGAATTAGCTCTTGGATATCAACACGTATATACACCATCTTTAGCTAATGTGGAGTTATACAAAACAAGTGGACATTGGGATCATTATAAAGATGATATGTTTCCTGTAATGAAAATGGATGAGGAAGAAATGGTTTTAAGGCCTATGAATTGTCCACATCATATGTTAATTTATAAAAGTGAATTACGTTCATATAGAGATCTTCCAATAAAAATTGGTGAACTTGCACATGATTTCAGATATGAAAATAGTGGTGCGGTTTGTGGACTAGAAAGAGTACGTCAAATGTGCCAAAATGATGCTCACTTATTTGTTAGACCAGATCAAATAAAAGATGAAGTTGGAAAAGTCCTAAAATTAATAGTTGAAGTTTATCAAAAAGATTTTGGATTTCCTGAATCAGCCTTTAAGTATAGATTATCTTTAAGGGATAAGAATAATAAAGAAAAATATATAGATAATGATGAAATGTGGGAGACAGCTGAAAGTCAGTTAAGAGCAATCTTGAAAGAACTAAACATAGACTTCTATGAGGCAGAAGGAGAAGCAGCTTTTTATGGTCCAAAAATTGATATACAAATAAAAACTGCGTTAAATCATGATGTTACAATTCCTACATGCCAATTAGATTTTGCCTTACCAGAGAGATTTGATTTAACTTATGTTGGCGAAGATGGTAAAGAACATAGACCTGTTGTAATTCATAGAGCAATTCTTGGTTCTTCAGATAGATTTATGTCTTTCTTAATTGAAGAAACAAAAGGAAATTTCCCAACATGGTTATCACCAGTTCAAGTTAAAGTGATGACTATTACTGATAATCAACTTGATTATGCTAAAGAAGTTGCAGATAAGTTGAGAATGAATCGTATTAGGGTTGAGTTAGATGATAGAAATGAAAAAATAGGCTATAAAATTCGTGAGGCTCAACTTGAAAAGGTTCCATATATGTTGGTTATTGGAGATAAAGAAGTTCAAGCTGGTACTGTAGGGGTTCGTTCTAGAAAAGACGGAGATGTAGGAGCAGTTCCAGTTGATGAATTTATTAAAAATATCAAGGTTGAAATTGAAAATTATATTAATTAATGAGAAATTTGGAGAAATTTGAGGACGTTCCTTAAATTTCTCTTAAAATAGTAGGAGATGTTGTTGAATTTCGCTTTTTAGAGAAATTTAAGGAACGTCCCCAAATTTTTTGGAAAGTGGAAATTAATATGGGAAATATTGTATTATTAGATGAATTAACTATTAATAAAATAGCTGCTGGAGAAGTAATAGAAAGACCTGCAAATGTAGTGAAGGAATTAGTAGAAAACTCAATAGATGCAGGTAGTAAAAATATTGTAGTAGAAATAAAAAATGGTGGAAAAACATTCATACGAGTATCAGATAATGGAAAAGGTATAGGGTTAGATGATATGCCAATTGCATTAGAAAGACATGCTACAAGTAAAATAAGGCAAATAGAGGATTTGGAGAATACATATACTATGGGGTTCAGAGGAGAAGCCTTGGCTAGTATTGTTGCAATCTCAAGAGTAACTATTGTATCTAAAACAACTGAAATGCCAGCAGGAGTAAAACTTGTGGCAGAAGCGGGAGATATAATTAGTCAAGAGGAAGTAGGAAGTCAAGTAGGAACTACGATAACTGTAGAGAATTTATTTTTCAATACACCAGTTAGATATAAATTTCTTAAACAGGATGCTACAGAGTTTAGATACATTAAAGAGTTGGTACAAAAAATAGCATTATCAAATTTAGATGTTGCTATAAAGCTTATAAATGATGGAAAAAATGTATTTCAGTCAAGTGGTAATGGAAATATTAAAGATATAGTATATACGCTATATGGCAAAGAAGTGAAAGATAATCTTATAGAAGTAGACCATAAAGAAGGAGATGTAAGGATAACAGGTGTTGTAGGAAATACATTAATGGCGAAAGATACAAGAAGAGATCAAATTCTATTTTTAAATAAAAGAAATATAAAAAATCAAATGCTTACCAATAGTGCTGATCAGGCGTTTAAAGGTGGTACTGGTATAGGAAAATATGGATTTTTCATTTTAAATATGGAAATGCCAGCTGATTATTATGATGTAAATGTTCATCCCACAAAAATGGAAGTAAGGTTTAAAGATGAGCAAGCCTTATATAAAATAATGTATCATGCAATTAAAGGAGCACTGCTTAATAAGGAATTCCTTGGAAATAATGAGATTGAAAACAATAAAGATACATATATTGAAAATGAATTTGAATTCTTAACTAATCATTATAATACAGATAAACAAGTAAATCAGCCTTCAAAATTACAGAGGGTTGAATTAATCAATAGAGATAGTATAAGAAATGTAAATTATAAATATTCAGGGATCTTATTTAGAACATACATAACAATAGAAATCGATAATGAATTATTTTTGGTTGATCAGCATGCTGCACATGAAAGAGTGCTTTATGAGCAAGTCAAAGAAAATTATAAAAATAATATTAAGAATAATAGTCAATTGATGCTAGTTCCAGAGGTCGTAAATCTTACACACAAAGAAATGGAATTTATTCAAAATAATATTGAGTTATTTCAAAATTATGGATTTGATATTGAGATATTTGGTGATAATAGTGTGAAAATTAATGGAATACCAGATATTGAATATAAAGTAAAAATTGATACTAAGAATATTTTTATGGATATATTGGATGAAATGCTTACAAAAGAAAGGACAACAATAAAGGATATAGAAGAAAGATTTATTGCTACTGTTGCTTGTAAGGCCGCAGTTAAAGCTAATATGGATTTAGGCGAGAGTGAGGTTCATAAGTTACTTGATAGATTGCTTAAGTTAAAAAATCCATATACTTGTCCTCATGGAAGACCTACTACGATTAAGCTTGGTCACATGGAAAATGGACAGTTTAAAAGTTAGTTGTGTATTGTCTATAGAATTAAGCTAAAGGGCTTTATAATTTTGCATTTTAACTATGTGAGGGATTTGCGCCTAGAGAACTAAAAAATATCTGGAGGTGATTTTATGAATCAATTTTCAAGAACAGAATTAATAATAGGGAAAGAAGGAATAGAAAAATTAAATAATTCAAAGGTTGCAATTTTTGGAATAGGAGGAGTTGGTTCTTATGTTGTGGAAGGATTAGTAAGAGCAGGAGTTCAGAATTTTATTCTTGTTGATGATGATAAGATATGCTTAACCAATTTAAATAGACAAATAATTGCAACAAGAGAAACCATAGGAAAGCCAAAAGTAGAAGTGGCAAAAGAGAGAATATTGGAAATAAATCCAAATGCAAATGTTGAAATCTATCAAGAATTTTTTATGCCAGATAGTCCTGAAATATTAGATAATACGGTTGATTATATAGTAGATAGCATAGATACAGTAACTGCAAAAATTGAGTTAGTAATGAGGGCAAATAAGCTAAATATTCCAATAATATCAAGTATGGGGACAGGTAATAAATTAGATCCGACAAAATTTGAAGTTACTGATATTTATAAAACCAGCATATGTCCACTGGCTAAGGTTATGAGAAAGGAATTAAGGGCAAGGGGAATACAAAAACTGAAAGTAGTTTATTCTAAAGAAGAGCCAATAAAACCTAATGAGACTGAAAATATAAGTTGCAAAAATAATTGTATATGTCCTCCGGGAACAAAGAGAAAATGTACCATTAGAAATCAGGTTCCAGGAAGTATTTCATTTGTACCATCTGTTGCGGGATTAATTATTGCAGGAGAAGTTGTGAAAGATATAATAAAAAAATGACCACCCAGACTAGTGACAATTTTTTAAATTTATGGTTTAATATACCATAGCATCAAATCAAAGGGGAGATTATATCATGAATAACAATCCAAAAATTTTAACAATTAAAGAAATGTTAAATAAAAATGGAGAAAAATTCGCAAATAGACCAGCATATGAATTAGATGATAAAATAATAACTCATAAAGAATTTAGTGATAAGGTTAACTATTTGGGAACTTCACTAATAAATATGGGATTAAAAGGAAAAAGAATTGCAGTAATAGGACAAAATAGTTTCTATTGGGAAATGGCTTATTTATCAATAGTGTGTGGCACAGGAATAGTTGTTCCATTAGATAAATCATTACCTGAAAATGAATTAGAAAATTTAATAAAAAGATCAGAAATAAATGCTATATTTTTTGATGAAAAATACAAAGAAACATTAAATGTTATAAGTAAAAAAAGTGATAATAATTTACAGGTATTGATTTCTATGGAAGATGTAAATAGCAATAAAGAAACAGAAAATAAAGATGAAAATATTTTTATTTTAGGTGAATTATTAGAAAATGGAAAAAAACTTGTAGACAATGGAAATAGAGCTTTTATAGATAGTATAATTGATGAAAATGAAATGAATATACTTTTATTTACATCAGGAACTACTTCAAAATCAAAGGCAGTAATGTTATCACATAAAAATATATGTTCTAACATAATGTCTATAGATCAAAGGTTAAAAATAAATGAATATGACACATTTCTTTCAGTATTACCATTACATCACGTTTTTGAATGTACAGTTGGTTTTTTGTATCCTTTATATGTTGGAGCAAAAATAGTATTTGGTAGAGGACTAAAACATATTACAGAAGATTTAAGAAAAAATAATATTTCAATACTCTTGTGTGTTCCAGCAATTTATGAGCAAATATATAAAAACACTAGAAGAAAATTTGAAAAAGAAGGTAATTTACAGTTATTGGAAAATCTTGAAGAAAAGGCACAAACCTGTTCAATGGAGGAAAGAAAAGAATTATTCAAAGAAATTCACAAAATGTTATCAGATAGTATAAAAATTTTTGTAAGTGGTGCGGCTCCATTAGATCCAGAGGTCGAAAAAGGCTTTAGAATTTGGGGATATAATATGGTTCAAGGTTATGGACTAACAGAAACTTCTCCAGTAATTGCAGTAGGTGCAGAAGATAATTATAAATTATCTTCAATAGGAACTCCATTAAATGGAATAAATGCTAAGATAATTAATCCTGATAAAGATGGAATGGGAGAATTAGCTGTAAAAGGTGATAATGTAATGCTGGGCTATTTAAATGATAAAGAAGCTACAGATAAGGTTTTTAGTGATGGATGGTTTTTAACAGGAGATTTAGCTAAAATCGATGAAGATGGATATATATTCATTTGCGGAAGACAAAAAAATGTGATAGTATTGAAGAATGGAAAGAATATTTTTCCAGAAGAAATGGAAAAAATAATAAATAAGATAGCAGGTGTAAAAGAATCTTTTGTGTATGGAAAAATAACCAATAGGTTTAAAGATGATATAAAATTAAATGTAGAGATTGTATATGATAAAGAGGAAGTTCAAAATGTTTACAAGATAAACACACTGGATGAAATTCAAAAAAAATTCCATGAAAAAATCAAGGAAGTTAATAGTATGATGCCTGGATATAAAGCAATTAGAGGCATTGTTTTCTCAGAAGAACCATTAATAAAAACATCAACAAATAAAATAAAAAGGAATGAAAATTTTGCAAGAATTAATGACGTATCCGCGTAATGTAAGTTTAAAAAATTTAGAAACAAAAACCTTAGGTAAAAATTATATTTATTATGATGAAATAGATTCTACTCAAAAGGAAATGTGGAGAAGAATTGAAAGAAATGAGATTAAAAATGGTACTTTAATTAGAGCAGAAAAACAATCATCAGGGATTGGAACTCATGGAAGAACTTGGTACACAAATGAAAAAAATATTGCATTTTCTTTTTATATGGAATTAAATTGTGATATAAATAAAATAGATGGAATTACTATACAAATTGCTACAATAATTGTAGATATAGTTGAAGAAATGCTAGGCATAAAACTTAATATTAAGCCTCCAAATGACTTGTATGTAAAGGACAAAAAAATAGGAGGAATTTTAACTCAAACAAGGGTAAATGGAAGTGTTGTAAAATTTCTAGTCGTAGGAATAGGTATAAATAATTCACAAATAAATTTTGAATGCGAAATAGAAAATATAGCAACATCATTAAAAAAAGAATTTGGAATAGAAATAGATATAGATAGATTTTTAGCTGAATTCTGTAATAGAATAGAAGCGGAGATTTTAAAAAGAATAGGTGGTTAATAACAATGAAAATAGGATTTTTATTTCCAGGTCAAGGCTCACAATTTGTGGGAATGGGAAAAGATTTATATGAAAAATATGAATGTTTTAGAAATATATATGAAAAAGCTAAAAGTTTAACAGGTATTGATGTGGCTGAAATATCTTTTGAGGATTCACAAAATAGATTAAATCAAACAAAGTACACTCAAATATGTATATTAGTTATGAGTTTAGGAATTTTAGAAATATTAAAACAAAATGACATACAGGCTAGTATATCAGCGGGGCTAAGCTTAGGAGAATATTCTGCCTTAATTTACAGTAAAGTACTTAATATAGAAGAAGGTATAAAAATAGTAAAAAATAGAGGAGAATATATGCAAGAACTTGCCCCTAAAGGTGAGTGGTCTATGACAGCTATTATTGGGTTAGATGATGAAAGTGTTGAAACAGCTTGTAGTAAAGTAAATGATGGTTTTGTAGTTCCGGTAAATTATAATTGTGTAGGGCAAGTTGTTATTTCAGGAGAAAAAAAAGCAGTTGAAGAAGCTGGAAAAATAGCAAAAGAATTAGGTGCAAAATTAGTAAAACCATTAAATACATCAGGACCATTTCACACAGAAAAGCTAATTGAAAGTGCAGAGGCTTTAAAGAATGACTTAGAAAAAATTAATTATAATAAATTTTCTTCAAAGGTTGTAAAAAATATAGACGGAAATTTATATAATGAAAATGATAATTTTGTTGAAATACTCACAAAACATATAATCAGCCCAGTCAGATTCTCAAAATCAATTGAAACAATGTTAAATGACGGTGTTGATACATTTATAGAAATAGGTCCAGGTAAAACTTTATCAGGTTTTGTAAAAAGGATGTCAAAAGATAAACAGGTTAATATATTAAACATCAGTGATGTAGAAAGCTTAGAAAAAAATATAAATTTTATAAAGGAGGATAAAAATGAGTAAAGTAGCAGTTATTACAGGTGCCACAAGAGGTATTGGCAAACAAATCGCTTTAGTTTTAGCAAATCAAGGATATGATGTAGCAATTAATTATAGAGGTGAAGATAATGATTTGGTAAGTGTTAAAAAAGAAGTAGAAGAAATGGGAAGGAAGATTTATTTACGTGAATGTGATGTTTCAGATTATGAAAGTTGTGAAGAATTCATAAAAGATGTAATTGCAGAATTTGGAAACATTGATGTACTTGTAAATAATGCAGGTATTACCAAAGATGGATTGTTTTTAAGAATGAAAAAAGAAGATTTCGAGAGTGTTATTGATGTTAATTTAATTGGTACATTTAACATGACAAGAAATGTAATTCCATATATGATAAAGGCTAAGAAAGGTAGAATAGTAAGCATTGCATCAGTTGTTGGAATTTCAGGAAATGCAGGTCAAACAAATTATTCAGCATCAAAAGCAGGAATAATAGGATTTACAAAAAGTTTAGCAAAGGAAGTTGCAAGCAGAAATATAACTGTAAATGCTGTAGCACCTGGTTTTATAAAAACTCCAATGACAGATGTTTTGAAAGATGAAGTAAAGGAAGAAATGTTAAAACTAATACCATTAAAAAGATTTGGAAATCCTGAAGATGTTGCAAATGTAGTGAAGTTTCTTGTTTCAGAGGACAGTTCATATATTACAGGTCAAGTATTGCATATTGACGGTGGAATGCTTATGTAGTAAAAGAAAAAATAGCCTTAAAAAGTAAATATAAATTTAATGGGAAGGTGATAAAAAAATGGATTATGACAATATAAAAAAATTAATTGACTATATGGGAGGTTCAAATTTATCAACTTTGGATGTTGAATTCCCAGATGGAACAAAAATCAGTATGAAAAAAGGTAATAATGAATGTAGTCAGGTAAACAATAGTCAGAATGCTATAGTAAAACCACAAGAAAATGATGTAATCACAGAAAGTAAAATAGAAGAATCTAAAAAAAATAATCAAGATGAGCAAGAATATAAGTATATAAAGTCTCCAATGGTAGGAACATTCTATTCAAAGCCATCTCCTAATGAAAATAGCTTTGTGGAAATAGGTCAAAGTATCAAAAAAGGATGCACTACTTGCATTATTGAAGCTATGAAGCTAATGAATGAAATAGAAGCAGAATTTGATGGAGTTGTTGTGGAAATTCTAAAAAATGATGGTGATCCAGTAGAATATGGTGAAAATTTAATAAAATTAAAGTAAGGGGTAAGAGGTATGTTAAATAAAGAAGAAATAAAAAATATAATTCCTCAAAGAGAGCCTTTTCTAATGATTGATGAGGTTGAAAGCTTTCAACCAGGGGAATATGCTATTTGTTATAAAAATGTAAATGAAAGCGAGTATTATTTCCAAGGTCATTTTCCTGGAAATCCTATAATGCCAGGTGTTTTAATAACCGAAAGCCTAGCACAAGCAGGCGCAGTCGCTATACTTTCTCTTGAAGAAAATAAATCAAAAAATGCCTTATTTGCAGGGATTGATAAATTAAAATTCAAAAGAATGGTTAAACCAGGGGATAGATTAAAGCTTGAGGTTAAAATTATTAAAAGAAAAGGTCCAATTGGTGTAGGAGAAGCAATTGCAAGTGTAGATGGTGAGATTGCAGCAAAGGGAGAGCTTACATTTGCATTAGTGGACAATAATAAATAAAGAAGGGATTTTTTGATGAATAAATTATTAATAGCAAATCGTGGAGAGATTGCAGTGAGAATTATAAGAGCATGCAAGGAAATGAATATAAAAACAGTTGCAGTGTATTCTACTGCAGATAAAGATTCTCTACATACAAGACTTGCAGATGAAGCAATTTGTATTGGAGAAGCACCTTCACAAAATAGTTATTTAAATATAAAAAATATAATAGAGGCCGCCAATATTACAGGAAGTGATAGTATACATCCCGGTTTTGGATTTTTATCAGAGAATGCAAAATTCGCTAAAATATGTGAGGAATCAAATATTAAATTTATTGGTCCAAAATCAGATGTAATAGACACATTAGGAAATAAATCACATGCAAAAGAATTAATGAAAGAGTGTGGAATTCCTGTAATACCCGGTTCAGATGGAAGTGTGGACAGTCTAGAAAAGGCAAAAAAGATATCTAAAAAAATAGGATATCCAGTTATTTTAAAAGCATCTAGTGGTGGTGGTGGAAAAGGTATAAGGGTTGCTTATGATGAAAGTGAGTTAGAAAAAAACTTTATACTTGTTAAACAAGAAGCAAAGATTTCATTTAATGATGATGATGTTTATATTGAAAAATACATAGAAAATCCTAGACATGTTGAAATTCAAATATTAGCAGATGAATTTGGTAATGTGGTACATTTAGGAGAAAGGGATTGTACAATTCAAAGAAATCATCAAAAAATAATAGAAGAAACACCATCAACAGCCATTGATGAAAAGATTAGAAGTAAAATGGGGGAAACAGCAATAAAAGTTGCTAAAGCGGCTAACTACACAAGCTTAGGTACTGTAGAATTTTTGCTTGATAAAAATAAGAAATTTTACTTTATGGAGATGAATACTAGAATTCAAGTAGAACATCCAATTACAGAGTTGAGAACTAATATAGATTTAGTAAAAGAACAAATTAAAATTGCTGCTAATGAAAAGTTAAAGATAAGCCAGAAGGATGTTAGTTTCCAGAATTATGTTATAGAGTGTAGAATAAATGCAGAAAACCCTTATAAAAATTTTAGACCTTGTCCGGGAAAGATTACAGGGTTGAATTTACCTGGTGGAAATGGTATAAGGATTGATACTGGTATATATGATGGGTATAGTATTCCTAGTTATTATGATTCTATGATTGCTAAGTTAATTGCTTATGGAACTAGTAGAAATGAGGCTATTGCAAAGTTGAAGAGAGCTTTGGAAGAGTTTGTGATTGAGGGTGTGGATACTAATATTGATTTTATTTTGGAGATTATTAGGAATCCGGATTTTATTAGAGGTAATTATGATACTTCCTTTATTGAGAAGAGTTTTAAGAATGTGGAGTAGGTAAGGAGAAAACCATGATTGTAGATAAGATAAAGAAGAGGCAGACTGTTCAGACTAATAAAAAGTCCAGAATAGATATTCCTGTTGGGAAATGGGCTAGGTGCGATAAGTGTAAGAATATAATTTATAAAGAAGAACTACGTGAGAATTTAAGTATTTGTCCAAATTGTGGAAATTATTTTAAGTTACATATAAATAAAAGATTAGAGCTTATATTGGACAAAAATTCATATAAAAGATTTGATTATGATTTGGAAACTACGAATCCATTGGAATTAGAGGATTATCCTAAAAAAATACAGGCTTTAAGGCAAAAAACGAATATTTTAGAGGCAGTTTCTATTGGAACTGGCAAGATTAATGGCGAAGAATTAGTTATTTGCGTTATGGATAGTGGATTTTTAATGGGAAGTATGGGGATTGTTGTTGGTGAAAAAATCACGTATGCAATCGAGAAGGCTATAGAGTTGAAATTACCTATTGTTATTTTTAGTGCTTCAGGTGGTGCTAGAATGCAAGAGGGTATAATGTCTTTAATGCAAATGGCAAAGACAACAGAAGCTATTTCAAAGTTAGATGAAGCAGGGCTTTTGTATATTTCGGTTTTGACTGATCCAACTTATGGAGGTGTTACTGCATCTTTTGCAAGTCTAGGGGATGTTATACTTGCTGAGCCAAATGCAAGGATAGGATTCGCAGGTAGAAGAGTAATTGAGCAGACAATAGGAAAAGAATTACCAGAGGATTTTCAAACATCCGAATTTTTGCTAGAACATGGATTTATAGATAAAATTGTAGAAAGAAAATATTTAAAAGATACAATTTACAATATTATAAAATTTCATAAAAAGGAGGTCTAATTAATGGAAAACAAGAATACTGCTTGGGCAAAAGTTGAAATTGCAAGAAATCCTAAAAGACCAACTAGTCTTGATTATATTAAATATATTTTTGATGATTTTATGGAATTGCATGGTGATAGAATTTCAAAAGATGATAAAGCTATATGCTGTGGCTTAGCTAATATTGGCAGCCAGAATTTTACCGTAATAGCTCAACAAAAGGGAAGAACTACTAAAGAAAATATCGAAAGAAATTTTGGAATGCCAAATCCTGAGAGTTACAGAAAAGCTATAAGGTTTATGAAACAAGCTGATAAATTTAATAGACCAGTAATTACATTTATAGATACAAAAGGTGCCTATCCCGGTCTTGAAGCAGAGGAAAAAGGTCAGGGGGAAGCAATTGCAGAATCTATGCTTACAATGACAAAATTAACTGTACCTGTTATAGCCATCGTAATAGGAGAAGGCTCAAGTGGAGGGGCTCTAGCCATAGGTATAGGAAATAAAGTATATATGCTAGAGAATGCGATTTATTCTGTATTATCTCCAGAGGGCTTTGCAAGTATATTATGGAAAGATTCTACGAGAACTGAAGAAGCTGCAGAAAAGATGAAATTAACCTCAGAAAATTTATTGACTTTTGGTGTTATTGATGAAATAATAAAAGAACCAAAGAAACAAGAATATACAGAAGAGTTCATAAAAAACGTAGCTTTAAAAATTAAAGATAGAATTGTAAAAGATATTGAAGACTTAAAGGTAAAGACAAAAAGTGAACTTGTAGAGGAAAGATATAACAAATTTAGAAAAATGGGATGTTAAAAATTATGAAGAAATTTTGATATAAATACAATATATCAGAATTTTCAACAAAATAAAAATAATAGGAGGAAAAAATAATGAGTGAAAATGAAGTATTTGAAAAATTGAAAGGGATTATTGTAGAACAATTAGGAGTTGACGAGAATTTAGTAAAAATGGAGGCTACTTTCGTAGATGATTTATCAGCTGATTCTCTAGATATTGTAGAATTAGTTATGGAAATTGAGGAAAACTTTGACATTGAAGTTCCAGATGAAGATGCTGAAAAAATAGTTACAGTTGGAGATGTGGTAAATTATATAGTTGATAAGCAATAATATATGAAAGGATGATAATATTATGAATAAGACGAAAAGAATGATTTTCAAAACAGCAATAAAGTTATTTGCAGAAAAAGGTTATGAAAATACGCGGAATAGAGGAAATAACAGCTGTTGCGGGATTTGCCAAAGGAGCATTATATTATCATTTTGAAACAAAAGAAGAATTATTTGATTTAATGATTGAAGAAGGAACAAAGTTATTAAATAATAGTATTGAATTAAAGTTCAGACACTGCAAAAATGCTTTGGATAAATTAAAAGCTATTCTAATGATTGAAATAAAAACAATAATTAATTACGAAGATTTGATAACTGTTGTTATTAATAATACTTTAGGTGAAACATCAAGAACAAAAAAATGTCAGAAGGCTGTAAATAGTTATGTAGAGAAAATAGAAGATATTATTAATGAAGGAATAGAAGAAGGCATTTTTTATGAAAGAAATACAGAGGCTATAGCATATGGAATTTTTGGGGTGACATTTTCTAGTTTATTGTTCAGATTAAAACGTGATAGAAAGGTAACTGCTGAAGAAATTTATAATGGCTATGTGGACACTGTAGTGAGGGGAATCACAAAATAAAAAGTATCGTAAAGTAATAAAAATGCATTATTTATAGAGTAGTAAAATTGAATAGTTATGTAAAATAGGAGTATATATATACTCCTATTTTACATAACTATTCAATTTTACGGCTAATTACAAAAGTTTCAAACGAACACCTTTTTTTATATGCCCCTTGCATAAAAAAATATATTATAGTATAATTTTTATATAAATCAATAAACATGGAGGACGTAAAATGGGATTTTTTGAAAAATTAAAAAATGGTCTTAGTAAAACAAAAACATCAATAAATGAGAAAATCAATAATGTGTTAAGTTCATTTAGAAAAGTAGACGAAGACTTACTAGAAGAACTAGAAGAAGCATTAATAATGTCAGATGTAGGAATGGAAACATCTGAAAAAATTATTTCAGAATTAAGGGACAAAATAAAAAAAGAAAAAATAGAAGATGTTGAAGAAGTAAAAAAATCTTTAAGGGAAATTATAAAAAACATATTAGATTCAGTAGATTCATCATTACATTTGGAAACAACACCTTCAATTATTTTGGTAGTTGGAGTTAATGGAGTAGGAAAAACAACATCAATTGGGAAGATAGCGAATAGATTAAAAAATGATGGTAAAAAAGTTGTTATTGCAGCAGCAGATACATTTAGAGCAGCCGCAGTTGAGCAATTAGAAATATGGGCTAATAGGGCAGGATGCGAGATTGTAAAAAGGAAGGAAGGTTCTGACCCTGCATCTGTTGTGTATGATGCTATAAAAATAACTAAAGAAAGAAATGCGGATGTTTTAATTTGTGATACAGCAGGAAGGTTACATAATAAAAAGTATTTGATGGATGAGTTGATAAAAATAAAGAAAATTGTTGATAGAGAATTACCAGAAAGTTCGCAAGAGGTATTGTTGGTGCTTGATGCAACAACTGGTCAAAATGCTATTATGCAGGTAAAAGCTTTCAAAGAAACTGTTGATATAAATGGTTTGATACTTACAAAATTGGATGGAACTGCCAAAGGTGGAGCTGTTATTGGAATAGTTTCTGAAAATAATATGCCAATAAAGTTTGTGGGTGTTGGTGAACAGATAGATGATATGGAAAAATTTGATAGTAATGATTTCGTTAGTGCACTAATATAAGTTTTTGAACTTTGGGGAGATTTTATAAAATTAAGAATGATGAAGTTCTTTTAAAATTTCCTTAAAAGTTTAGTAAGATAAGAAAGGTTAATGGATATAAAATGAAAAAAAATAAGAAAAGAATATTTATAGTAGCACTTTTCTTAATAGTAGTTACAATAGGAGTAATTGTAATGTTTAGGGGTGCGTATTTAGAAAAATTAGAAATAGGTGAACAATATATTTCAGTATATTGGAAAAATTTTCAATATAAAACTATATCACTAATAGTAACATTTATATTTATTTTCTTGGCAATTTATAGTACCAATAAGAGAATTTCTTCGGGATTAAAAGAGTTTTTCGAAGACGAGAAAAGAACAATGCCTAAATTACCAAATAAATCAATTTCTTTGATAATAGCTACATTGGTGAGTTTAGCTACATCTGGCTTAACATTGAATAAACTAGTATTATTTTTAAATAGTACGTCATTTGAAATTGAAGATAAGATTTTTCATCATGATATAGGTTATTATTTATTTCAAAAGCCATTTTTGGAATATATCTTATGGTTTAGTATAATTACAGTAGTTGCAACAACTATATATGCAGGTATTTATTACATAATAGCACTTAACACACAATTTGATGGGGTTAGAAGTGAAACTCTAAAAAATAGCAAAATAATAAAACAGCTGTTAAATAATGTAAAATTATTATCTATATTGATAGCCATATTAACTTTCTTTAAAACCCAAGACTTAAGTAGTAGTAAGTTCTTAACTATAGGTGATCAAAATACATATTCTCTTTATGGAGCTGGACTTGCAGATGTAAGTATAAAATTATGGGGGTATAGAATTTTATCAATAATAATAATAATATCTGTATTTTTGGCAGTTTCAGCGTATAACAAGAAAAAAACTAAAAAAGTTATCGGTTCAATATTAACTGTTCCTGTGTATTTATGTTTGTTAGTAGTTACATTGGTAGGTTATGATGCAATTTTTATTAATTCAAACGAATTGGACAAACAGAAGAATTATATAAGTTATAATATTGAAAGTACTCGTAATAGTTATAATATTGATATTGATGAAAAGCTAATAGAAAATGAGGGAACTCTAGATGACAAAGATATGGAAAAAAGCGCCCAATTATTAAGCGATATATCAATTACTAATAAAGATTTAGTATTACAAACTTTAAATGGAACTTTGACAAATAAAGGTTACTATAAATATAGTTCAAGTCAAATAGGTCAATATGATATAAATGGAGAAAAAAAAGTAGTATATTTAACACCAAGAGAAATAGGCACTAAAGAGAATTCATACATTAATTCTACATATGAATATACACATGGATATGGTGCAATTGCTACACTAGCAACATCTACAAATGCAGATGGAAGCTTAGAAAATTATCAAAAAAGTTTCATTGAAAATGATATTGAAATTACTCAACCAAGAATATATTTTGGAATGCAGACAAATGATACAATTGTTACAAATGCAGGAACAAAGCAGGAATTTGATTATCCAAGTTCAGACAAATCAAATGAAACAAATAAATATGATGGAAAAGCTGGACTAAAATTAGGATTTTTTGATAGAATGGTTTTA
The DNA here is from genome assembly GCA_947624525.1 of uncultured Clostridia bacterium. Taxonomy (GTDB): domain Bacteria; phylum Bacillota; class Clostridia; order TANB77; family CAG-508; genus CAG-492. The sequence continues at coordinate 28,844 of CANQKT010000003.1, forward strand.
GCAGTATCACAAGGAGATACAAAACTTGTATTTTCGTCAAATGTACAATCAGATAGCAAAATATTGATAAATAGAAATATAATAAAAAGAGCGCAAACTGTAATGCCATATTTAAAATACGATGATAATGCATATCTTGTTGTAACTGATGAAGGAAAATTAGTATGGGTATTAGATGCATATACAACATCAAATTGTTATCCATATGCGCAAAAGACAACAATAAATGGTAAAGAAATAAATTATATTCGTAATTCCGTAAAAGTATTAATAGATGCTTATGATGGAACTACAAAGTTCTATATTACTGATAGAACAGATCCTATAATAATGGCGTATAGAAAAGCTTATCCAGACTTATTTGTAGATTTAGATGAACAAATACCGCAAGATATTAGTAAACATTTTTTGTATCCAGAATATTTGTATAATATTCAAGCAAATATTTTGAAAAGATATCATAATGTACAGTCAGATGTTCTATATAGAACAGATGATGTATGGGATGTATCAACATATAGCCTAGCAGGTTCAGCAAATAATTCAGTCTCACAAATTCAAAGTTATTATACAATGGTAAAAACAGTGGATAATAATGAGAACACATTAGGTTTAGTATTACCATACACAATAAGTGGGAAACAAAATATTACTGCGTATTTAGTTGGAACATATGAAAATGGAACTCCTAACTTGAAACTATATGATTTTCCTGATGATAGTAATGTGTTAGGACTATTACAGTTAGATACCCAAATAGAACAAAATGAAGAAATATATAAACAAATTTCTAGTCTTAATGTATCTGGAACTAAATTAACTAAAAATATTGTAGTAGTTCCAATTGATAATAAATTATTATATGTAGAAGCAATTTATCAACAATATATAAATGAGGAAGATGCATTACCTACCCTTAAGAAGGTTGTAGTAGCATCTGGTAATAAAGTTGCTATAGGAGATAATGTAAAATCTGCACTTACAAATTTAGTTTCTCAAAATGCTATAGGTATTGAAATACAAGATACGGATGATGTAGATGGGTTAATTGAGCTTATTATTAAGGCTAATAAGAATCTGGAACAATCTACAGCGACAGGAGATTGGGAAATTGTTGGTAAGGATATGGATAGACTACAAAATCTTATTGATCAGTTAGAAAAGGTATATACAGAGGAACAAAATAAGAAAAACAAGGAAGATAATCAAGTAAATGATGGTGACAATAATGGCAAGGATGATGAGAACAGTCAAGAATTAGATAGAAATTTATAGATAAATAGTGAGATATTTAATATATACATATAGAAACCTATAAAATTTAAATATTTAAAGCTAAAGATAAATTAAGACACTTAAAAGAGGAGGAAAACATGAATTTACCAAATAAACTAACAATATTTAGAATAATATTAGTGCCAATAATGGTAATAATACCATTTTTAGGATTAGATACAATGTATTCAAATTCAGTAATACCATTAACATGGATAATTGTAGATGTGATTTTTGTAATTGCTTCTGTAACAGATAAATTGGATGGATATATAGCTCGTTCACGAAATCAAGTTACTACTTTTGGAAAGTTTTTAGACCCAATTGCCGATAAAATTCTAGTATTATCTGCAATGATTTTACTTGTAGAATCTGGTAGGTTACCTGCTTGGATTCCAATTATAGTGATATTTAGGGAATTCATAGTTTCGGGTTATAGATTAGTTGTAGTCGAAAACGATGGAGAAGTAATAGCCGCATCAATTTGGGGAAAATTGAAAACGGTTACTCAAATGTTTGCATTAGTCTTGGCATTAGTAGATATGAATGCCTATGGTGCATTCATTAAAGCAGATTTAAGTGGTTTTACATTAATTCTTAATGTTGCTTCCACAATTTTGATGACAATATCTGTTGTGGCAACCATATTTTCAGGATTTGATTATGTAAAAAATGGTAAGGATTTATTATTAAAGAATAGATAAAATTTAGGCAAGTAATTAGTTGATAATTACTTGCTTTTATGATAATATACACTTGAACAATTTGATAAAGGAGAAAAAAATACGTATGGATAAAGAGATCGCAAAGAAAAGGATTGATGAGTTACGTGATATTTTAGAGTATCACGCGAAAAAATATTATGATGAGGATGAACCTGAAATTTCAGATTTCGAGTATGATATGTTAATGAACGAACTTAAGAATTTAGAAAAGGAATTTCCAGATTTAATTACTAAAGATTCTATGACTCAAAAAGTTGGTGGGCATGTCAAAGAGGGCTTTTCACAAGTGGTTCATGAAGTTCCACTTCAGAGTTTACAAGATGTTTTTTCAATTGAAGAATTGATAGAATTTGATAAAAGAGTAAGGAAACAATTAAAATCCAATAAGGACACTGATATTGATTTATCTGAAGGAAGTAATGTAGAATTAAATTATGTAGTGGAAACCAAAATAGATGGATTATCGGTATCACTAGAATATGTAAATGGGGAATTTGTAAGAGGTGCAACTAGAGGTAATGGATTAATTCGGTGAGGATGTTACAGAAAATCTAAAAACAATAAAAAATATACCTAAAAAATTAACTGAGAATGTAAATATAATTGTAAGAGGAGAAGTATTTATTGGTTCAAAAGAATTTGACAAAATGAATGAACAAAGAGAAATTTTGGGTGAAAGCTTATTTGCTAATGCAAGAAATGCGGCAGCTGGTTCACTTCGTCAATTAGATTCAAAAATCACTGCTACAAGACCATTAGATATTTTTATTTTTAATGTTCAAAAACTAGAAGGAAATACATTTAATTCACACAACCAACAGCTAAATTATTTAAAAAAACTAGGTTTTAATGTTAATCCTGTACATGACTATTGTTCTAGTATAGAGGAAGCAATTAGAGCAGTAAATAAAATTGGAGATAATAGGGATAGTTTATCCTTTGGAATAGATGGCGCTGTCATAAAGGTTGATGAATTAGATTTAAGGGAAAAATTAGGAGTAACTGCTAAAACCCCAAGATGGGCTATTGCATATAAATATCCACCAGAACAGAAACAGACGATACTAAAAGATATAATTTGTCAGGTTGGAAGAACTGGAGCAATCACTCCAATGGCAATACTAGATCCAGTAAGAGTTGCAGGTTCATTAATTTCAAAAACAACATTGCATAATGAAGACTTTATTAAGGAAAAAGATTTGAAAATAGGGGATATAGTAGTTATTCAAAAAGCGGGTGATGTAATACCAGAAGTGGTATCAGTAGTAAAAGAGAAAAGGACCGGAGATGAAAGGGAATTTTCAATGCCAACCCATTGCCCTGTATGTGGTGCACCTGCTGTTAGAGAAGAAGGAGAAGCTGTCACAAGATGCACAGGAATTGAATGTAGTGCAAAGGCATTAAGAAGTATAGTACATTTTTCGTCAAAAGTTGGAATGGAGATTGATGGTTTAGGTTATAGTATAATAGAGCAGTTAATAGATAAAAAACTTATAAATGGAATTGCGGATATTTATACATTAAAATTAGAAGATATAGCTTCACTAAAAAAGAATGGTAAAAAGTTTGCTCAAAATTTAATAGATGCAATCAATCAAAGTAAAAATAATGATTTATCAAAATTAATAACAGCGCTTGGAATACGTCATGTGGGATCCAGACTAGCTAGAACACTTGCAAAGAGATATAAAACGTTAGATAATTTAATGAATGCAAGTTTAGAGGCTTTAATTATGCAAGATGATGTAGGAGAAAAAACTGCAAATAGTATTTATGAATTCTTTAAACAAGAACAAACCATAGACTTGATAAATAAGCTAAAACAATCAGGTGTCAACATGGCAAGTTTAGAAGAAGGAAGCACAGATAACAGATTTGAAGGAATGACATTTGTATTAACAGGAGCATTACAGGAATATACTAGAGACCAAGCATCAGAACTTATAGAAAAATTAGGTGGTAAAACATCAAGCTCTGTTTCTAAAAAAACAACATATGTACTAGCTGGAGAAGATGCAGGCAGTAAATTAACAAAAGCACAACAATTAGGTGTAACTGTGATAAATGAGGAAGAATTTAAAAGAATGTGCAATTAGGGACGCGTTCCCTGTTGAGCAGAAAGGAATAAGAAATGGATGGAAATTATACATTTAAGCAATTTGACAAGAATTTAGATGATGGATATCAAATATATTTTACATATGTAAGAAATAGATATCTATTATTTAAAACGGCAGAAAATTGCTATACTCAAAAATTATTGGAAGCTGATGAAAAAAATCCACAACCAAGGCATGCCATAATAACCCATAAAAGGGTGAAAGAGATGTTTCCTTTTATGGAGAATATAGAGTATAAGGTAAGAAATGATTAAAGCATATAATCATATAAAATAAATACAAGGCGGGAATTAGTAAATGATTTATAATATTGAAATCTATTTTATGTTATTTATAATTTATTCTGTATTAGGATGGATAATGGAATGCATACTGAATATAATACAAAAACATAAATTTGTAAACAGAGGTTTTTTAATTGGTCCATATTGTCCAATTTATGGTTTTGGAGTGGTAATCGTTTCATTACTATTGACTAGGGCTTCTAAACATATAATTATATTATTTTTATTATCATCAGTAATATGTGGTACATTAGAGTATTTAACAAGCTATTTCATGGAAAAGATATTTAAAGCTAGATGGTGGGATTATAGCAATAAGAAATTCAATATTAATGGAAGGATATGTTTAGAAACTTTAATTCCATTTGGATTAATTAGTGTATTTGTAATATGTGTTTTAAACCCATGGATATTAGACAAGTTATATATTATACCAAAAAATATATTAACTTATGTAATCATCGGCTTTATTATAATTTTTATAGTTGATAACTTGGTATCTTTTAATATTATTTTAAAGTTTAAGAATTTAAATAAAAAGGAAAAAGATAATACTGAAGAAATAACCGAAAAAGTAAAAGAGACTGCAGAAGCAGCTATTAAAAGACTAAATACAGAAAGAGAAGAATTAATTAATAAGATAAAGATTAGCAGACTGAGATTAGTAAAAAATGTAAGATATACTAGAAAGAAATATCAAGACAAAATTAAAAACCAACAAATTACTCTTATTGGTACATTTAAAGTTCGTATTCAAACGATTGATGAAAAAATAAGGGGATATGCAAAAGATTTATCAGATAAAATCTCAAGTATTAGGGAAAATCAGTTGAAATTGAGAAAAGAAATCAAAGAAAAGTTCATGAAGGAGTCTAAGTTAAATAAAAGGCTTATTAGTGCTTTCCCAAATGTGGAACAAAGGGAATATACTAGAAAGAAAAAATCAAAATAATGAGCAGTTACTGTTTAATATTTATGCAAAAAACAATTCATGAAGAAAGGTAAATATAATGATGGATATAGAGGAATTAAAGAAAAATTCGCAAGATAAGCAATTGTTTAATAGTGCTATAAAAGAGTCTGGGTTGTACTTGGAATGGGCATGTCCTGAATTACAGGATGATAAAGAACTTGTGCTAGAAGCGGTAAAACAAAACCCCGGAGCATTGGAGTTCGCAAGTGATAGATTAAAGGATGATAAAGAAGTTTTAAATGAAGCTGTAAAGACTGTTGGTTGGGTAATGTGTTATGCAAGTGATAATTTAAGAGCTGATAAAGATGTTGTTTTACAAGCAGTCAAGAATGATGGTCAAGCTTTATATTATGCTTCAAAGGAATTGAGAGATGATAAACAAGTTGTGTTGGAAGCAGTTAAGAATAAGGGAATTATAGTTAAGTATGCTAGTAATAGTGCTAGGGCTGATGTAGACATTGCTGTTGCTGCATTAACGCAAAATCCTAAAAATATGTCATATGTGAAAGGATGTTTAATGCCAGAAGTTTTGGAGAACGAAGAAGTTCGAAAGGTATTAGAGGAGTCATAGGCGATTTTCGTCGAACCACTTTGAAAGCCTTGAATAAATGGAATAAAAAGCTCAGTGCAATAAAATTAAGTGAACCCCAAAAGTTATAGAAACAATATGCTTTTAGGGTTCAATATTAATCTATCTTAGGATTTACATTTATGGTAGAATTATTCGTATAAATCACCATTCCCGGCTTACTAGCAGAAGGCTTTTTTACATATCTGCCTAAGGTATAATCAACAGGGACATTAGAAGAAAGCCTAGCCTTGCTATAATATGCAACTATTTGTGCACATTTTATTATTACATCAATAGAAGGAGTGGTATTATTTGTTTGTAGAATTCCATGACTTCCATGAATATCTTTTGTATGAAACCACATATCATTATGTTTCAGTATTTTAGTTGATAAATAGTCATTTTGTTTATTATTTTTGCCTACTAGAAAAGTATAATTATCAACTTTGAATTCTATAGGAACATATTCCTTATCAACTTTCTTATTTTTATTTTTCAGTTTAGTAGATTTAACGTTTTTAGAAGACAAATTATTCTTATTAAAAAATAATTCATTTTCTTTTATTTCACTATAAATCTCATCAATATCTGAAATTGTTTTTGCATTGTCTAAAGAAAATATAATAGTTTCAATATAATTTAATTCCTCAATAGTTTCTAATTTTTGAGTATTAACTATTTCTAATGCATTTTTAAGTTTATTATACTTTTTAAAATAATTTTTTGCATTAATTGAAGGTGTAAGATGTTTGTCAACAGGTATTTTAATAGAATTATTATTATCATAGTAATTTTCAACTTCTATGTAGTCAGTATCAAATTTTTTAAAATTATACATGTTAGCAGTTATTAGTTCCCCATAAAGTTTGAAAACATCTTTATTTGCACATTCTTTTAATTTAGCATTTATATTATTTAGTTTTTTTGTTATCTTTTTCAATGTTCCACTAACCAATTTTAGAACAGAGTTTCTATAGGTTATGAAATCTGAAGTATTTTCTTTTAATGTATAGAAATCATCAATAAAGAAATTCAGATAAGGAATAGAAGATGTATCTTCGTTGTTTGAAGGTTTATTCAGTGTTATAGTATAATCATTATTATAATTCTTTAGATAGATATTTTGATTGAGACAACCCATTAAGTAATTATAGATTTTTCGTAAGTTATCAAGGGTAACTTTATTTTCAATATTTTGTTCACCTAAAATACTTTGAATTAATAATCTGCTAATACCATTAAAAGTATTAGAAATACCAACATCTAAACTATCTAAGTTCTTACAATAAGAATAGAATTCATCAAAATCTTTTATATTAAGTAAATCTAATTTACTATTATCAGGTAAATCATAAGGATGGGCAGGTAGTATATCTCTTATTGAATTACTAGTTGAATCTAAATGTCTTAGGCTATCAATGATTATACTTTTGTCATTTAAAAGAATTATATTACTATGTTTTCCCATTAACTCAATGACTAGTTTCTTTATGATTAAATCATTTAGTTCATTATAACATTCAAGCTCTATTATAACTATTCTTTCTAATCCAGGAGTAGATATGTTTTTTATTTTCCCTCCAATAAGATGCTTACGTAAAAGCATACAAAAGCTTGGAGCATTTATAGGATTTGGTTTACTGTTTGTGGTTAAGTTTATTCTGTAATTATCTGAACCAATTGAACAATTTAGAGCATAATTTTTTCCATTGATATATATGCCTAAAATTATTTCGTTTTTATTTGGCTCGAAGACCTTATTGATTTTTCCCCCTAAGATGAAGTTGTTTAGTTCATTGACTATTGATTTTGTGACTATACCATCAAAGGCCATGGCATTTTTCCTCCTTGTTATTATAAAAATTGGTTATATTATATAGTAAAAATGGAGATTACGCAACTATTAATTGCTTTTATCCAGGATAAAGACATGAAAAATTTTTTTAATGGTCTTTATCCTGAATAGCGGAAAAAATATTGACAAATCAGCAAAGATATAATACAATTTTTTTGTCTAGTGTTAAACACACTTGATACATCATACGCATACTAAAAGTCTGAAACAGGAGGGGTCTATTATGAACAAAGAAATGTCCGCAACTTATTCAGATGGCCGGTTTAATATAACAAATCCGGCAGGCTTTTCCTATAAGGAAGGCACAATCGATACAGGCTATGTAATTAAAGACATGGACGGAAATGAGTATGTACGTATTCCAGCTGGTTATAATACTGAAGGTACGTATGTAAGAGGTTTTTGGATTTCCAGATTTGAAGTTTCTAAAGGAAAAGACAAAATGCCTCAGTCAAAAGCCAATGAAACACCTTGGGTAGACATTAATTACTATGATGCATTAGCTGTAGCAGAAAGTATTAGTGCTTATCTGATTTCAAAGGAAGAGTATGCACGCATTTGTATGTGGCTGGTTGAGACTGGAACAGCAACATTTGAACAGGTATATGTAAATGGAAAAGGCTTGGGTAATTATTCCAGATCAAATATACTTGCAAAAACTGGTTCTAATCCTAATTGGGTATGCAATAATATTTATGACTTTTTTGGAAACGGATACACATGGACAACTGAAAAATCTGAACTGTATGATCACCATAGAATAATTAAAGGTGGCCACGGAATGGAATTTGGAAGCGAGAGATGTTATCCACCTAGCAATAGAAGCTGGGAAAATCCTAATACTGGTCGTAGCAATATTACTTTTCGTATTGTAATACACGACAGTGATGGAGAAGATGAAGAAAAGGTTTAAAATTATAAGAGGGTGTTCTATAATAGAATACCCTCTTAATATAATTAAAAATACTAAGGAAAATACAATCTTGAAAAAAATAAAAAAAGTATTGACAAATAAAATAAAAGTTGTTATTATATACAATAGTTACACGAAAAGTGTATTTTATAATTAAACGGTGGTGGAATTAGCTCAGATGGTTAGAGCGCTGGATTGTGGCTCCAGAGGTCGCGGGTTCGAATCCCGTATTCCATCCCACAATTGAGCCAACTCAAGAGAGTTTCAAAAGAGTTGGCTCTCATTACATAAAATAAAACTGTAAAAAAAGAAGGTTGACATTATGAAAATAGATATTATAAAAATAAAATTACATCATCATTGTAGGAGCACTTGTATAGCGTAATTAATACGTAGGTACGAGTGCTAATGGTTCGTGCCTACAATGCGTAAATAAAGAGCTATGTAGGTTTTCAATACAAAACTTACATAGCTCTTTTTGATGGTAAATCATTGAATTATTTTTTTATTTGAATCACTATTTATAAATTTTAGAAAGGAAGAACAAGATGGAAAATTATAAATTTTTAATACCAGAAGAAAGCAATGGAGTAATTGTAAAAAATATTTCTGACTTAAGAAGAATTGAAGAAGACATAAGAAAAGTTTTTGTAAAATACAATTACCAAGAAACACTAATGCCTACATTCGAATTTATGGATTTATATAGAAATATTTATAGTAATATTGATTATGGGCAAACTTATAATTTTATAAATGACAAGGGGGAAAATATAGCTCTAAGATGGGATTTTACAGTTCCACTCGCGAGATTTTATGTTTCACAAAATAAAGAAAAAGATGATATCGGAAGATATAGTTATTTTGGAAGCATATTTAGAAAACCTGAAAAATTAATGGGAAAAATGAGTGAATATTATCAAGCTGGAATAGAATTAATAAATGTTCCTGGAATTAAAGGTGAAAAAGAAATTTTAGATATATTAATTGAAACATTACCATACTTAAATCTGAAAAGACTAAAGATAGAAATGGGCTCTTCTTTATTTTTTGAAAGAGTATTTGAATTAACAGGTAAAAAAGAAGAACTAATTGCAATACTTGCAAAAAAGAATATTAGTGAAATGCGTAAATTTATTGAAAAAAATGCATTTGATGAAAAACTAAATAATTTATTATTAAAACTTCCAAGATTATGTGGTAAAGTTTCTATATTGGATAATTTAATAAACACTTTAGATGATGATAAATTATTACAAGCCTTAAATGAGCTAAAGAAACTATATGAAATAATAAGAGTAAATAACAATGATTATGAAATTATTTTTGATTTGTCTATGGTACCAAAAATGCAATATTACACAGGACTTATATTTAAGGTATATAGTGAATATGTGCCAGACCCAATTATAACAGGTGGTAGATATGATAAATTATTAGAAAAATTTGGAAAAGATGTACCTGCTATTGGTTTTGCATATTATATGGATAGTGTGGTAAAAGCAAGTAAGAGGGAGTGTGAAAGAAATGTTGAAAATTGCAATAACTAAGGGAAGAATTGAAAAAAAATTTTGTGAATTATTAAAGGTAGCTGGCTATGATGTTGATCCTATCTTAAATAAGGATAGAGAGCTTCAAATAAAAACAAAAGATGATATTGAAGTGATTTTTGCTAAATCAAATGATGTTTTAACATTTCTTGAACATGGTATAGTTGATATAGGAATTGTTGGCAAAGACACACTGATAGAAAGTAATTTTTTAGATTATTATGAATTGTTAGATTTGGAAACAGGAAAATGCAAATTTTGTTTGGCAGCATATCCATCATACAGAACAAAAACATTTAATAGAAGAAAAAGAATTGCAACCAAATACCCAAAAGTTGCTAGACAATTTTTTGAAGGTAAACAAGAAAATGTTGAAATTATTAAGTTAGAAGGTTCTGTTGAACTTGGACCTGTTGTGGGAATGACAGATGCAATAGTAGATATTGTTGAAACAGGAAGCACATTAAAAGCAAATGGTTTAGAGATTGTAGAAGAAATATGTGATATTAGTACAAGGCTAATAGTCAATAGAGTTAGCATTAAATTTAAAAACAAAGAAATATATAAAATGGTTGATGATTTAGATAGAGCAATTAAATCTATCAAAGAATAAATTATTTAAATTTAAAGGAGGAATTTTATTATGAAAGAAAAAGTATTACCAAAAACATTACCAGGATTTATGGAGTTATTGCCTAATGAGCAAATTTTATTTAATGAAATGAAAGAAAAAATTCAAAAATCATATGAAAGATTTGGCTTTTTACCACTAGATACACCTATTATAGAATCATCAGATGTGTTATTAGCAAAGGCTGGTGGAGAAACAGAAAAACAAATTTACAGATTTAATAAAGGTGAATCAGATTTATCACTAAGATTTGATTTGACTGTACCACTAGCAAAATATGTAGCTGAATATTACTCAAATTTAACTTTCCCATTTAGAAGATATCAAATAGGAAAGGTTTACAGAGGAGAAAAAGCACAAAGAGGAAGATATCGTGAATTCTATCAATGTGATATAGATATAATTGGAGAAGATGAATTGAGTTTAATAAATGATGCTGAAATGCCTAGTATTATTTATAATACTTTTAGAGAATTAGGATTTGATGATTTTACAATAAGTATCAATAATAGAAAAATTTTGAATGGATTATTTGCAGCATTGGGACTTAATGATAAATCAGTTGATATATTAAGAATAATTGATAAGATTGACAAAATAGGAAAAGAAAATGTAGTAAAAGAAATTAAAGACTTAGGTGTTGAACAAAATAAGGTTGATACTATTATGAATTTTATTAGTATTACAGGAAATGTAGAAGAAACAATTAATTCATTAAGAAATCTAAATATAGATAATGAATTATTTAATTTAGGTATAAATGAATTAGAGACTGTTGCATCTAATATTAAATTATTTGGAGTTCCAACTGAGAATTACAAAATAGATTTAACAATAGCTAGAGGGTTAGATTATTATACAGGAACCGTTTATGAAACATTCTTAAATCAATACAGACAATTAGGAAGTGTATGTTCTGGTGGAAGATATGATAATTTATCAAGTTATTATACAGATAAGAAAATGCCAGGTGTTGGTGTTTCAATTGGACTTACAAGATTATTCTTCCAACTTACAGATAATAAAATAATAGAGGCTGGAAACAGGTCAATTTCAAAAGTAATGATTGTTTCTATGGTGGATGATTTCAACAAAAGCATTGAAGTTGCAACAAAATTAAGAGAAAATGGTATAAATACTCAAATATTTACAGATAAGGCTAAAATAAAGAAACAATTTAATTATGCTAACAAACTAGGAATTCCTTATGTAATCGTAATTGGAGAGGATGAAATTAATAATAATGTGGTTTCTTTAAAGAATATGATTGATGGAGAACAAAAGACAGTAACTTTAGAAGATGCTATAAAAATAATAAAAGCGTAATTATGAATGGGGGAAATATTAATGGAACCAGATTTTAATAAAATGAAGTTAATACCTGCAATAGTTCAGGATTATAAAACAAAAGAAGTTTTAATGTTAGCATATGTAAATGAAGAAAGTTATAAATATATGATAGAGAACAAACAAACTTGCTTCTATTCAAGAAGTAGGCAAGAACTATGGCACAAAGGTGAAACATCAGGTGATTTTCAAAATATAAAAGGAATGTATTTAGATTGTGATAAAGATACATTATTAATATATGTTGAACAACTTGGAAAAGGTGCTTGCCATACAGGCAGTTATTCATGTTTCTTCAATGAAATAATGCAATTTGAAGATGAAAGTAATAATAGTATTATTGAAGAAGTATATAATCAAATAAAAGATCGAGATAAAAACCCAAAAGAAAATTCATATACAAATTATTTGTTGAATGAAGGTATTGATAAAATATGTAAGAAAGTCGGAGAAGAAGCAACTGAAACGGTAATTGCTGCAAAAAATACAAATAAAGATGAACTTATAGGGGAAATATCTGATTTGGTGTATCATGTGTTAGTTTTAATGTATAATAGAAATATTGGCTTAGAAGATGTACAAGGTAAACTTATAGAAAGGCACAAAATACAAGGAAATAAGAAAAAGAAACATATCAAAGGAGATTATTAATAAAATGGAAAATAATAACTTTGTAAAATATAAGGATTTATTAACAATTAAAGAGTATGATGAAGAAATGAATAAAGAAGAATTTGTTTTTTTACCTCTTGAACATGAACTTGTTGTAGGTATATATAAGAATAATAGAAATATGTTAGAATATGGTCGACAAGTGCCTGTGAGGAAAACTGTTTATGAGAAATTAATTGAAGTAGCTAAAAAAGTTAAAAAAATAAATGAGAATTATAAATTAGTGGTTGTATATGGATATAGAGACATGAAAAAACAGGTAAAGTATTTTAATGAAATATATGAGGAATCTAAAGATATGTTTGATAATGAATTAGATTTACTTGAATATATTCATGAAAAAATTGCTGTCCCAGAAGTATCAGGACACCCAACACGGTGGGGCAGTAGATATATTAATATATGATACCAAAGAAAAAGAATACCTAGACTATGGTTCAGAAATTTTAGATTATAGTTCAAATGATTGCTACTATCATAATAAAAAAATAAGTGATAAAGCAAAGCAAAATAGAGAAATATTAAGGAAAATTATGATGAGTGAGGGATTTGCTCCATATGATGGGGAGTGGTGGCATTTTTCTTATGGAGATAAAGAATGGGCATTCTATTATAAAAAAAGAAAAGCTTTATATAATCAGGTAATGGCGGAGGAAGTGTATAAGAATTAATTAGGGTATTGACATCATAGCAATAATGGTTATATAATATGCTCGTAAATTTTTCACTAACATAGAATATATTTTTATATTCTATCCTCAATTCAGAAGGGAGTATGATTTCATATGATTAAGGAACATGGTGGACAACATCAAACCGGTGTAGTTAAGTATGCTATTTGCAAACCAGGAGGTAATGATACTGCTCTTGTGTATGGTAGCGATTACACACAGGAACAAAAGAAGTGCATCAATGACGTAATTATGGAAAAACACTCTAATGTTGAACAGGTAGGTTTTATTGACTTCAATAAAAAACCTGAACTTCAGATGGCAGGTGGAGAGTTTTGTGGTAATGCAACAAGAAGTGCAGCAAATCTTTATCTTGATGGAAAAGCAGGAAGTATTAAAATTATTGTAAACGGTAAAGATGTAATTGATGCAGGTGTTGATGACAACAAGAATGCTTGGTGTGAGATTCCGCTATATCACGGAGATGACACAATTACTTCAAATGACGAAGGCATTTATTTCGTTAGAATGAATGGTATGGTCAGTGTTGTTATTCAAGAAGACATCGCAGCATCATACTTACAGCAGAGAGACAAACTGAAAGAAGCTGGAATGAACATTATCAAGAAGTATAACTTAGAAGATAATGAGGCAGTTGGAGTAATGTTTTGTGAATGTATCGAAGGTACAATAAAGATTAATCCTGTTGTATGGGTAAAATCAATTAATACTTTATTTTACGAAACTGCTTGTGGTTCTGGGACTACTGCAGTAGCTATGGTAAAGTCATTCAATGAGAAAAAAAGTCTTGTTGTGGATATTATCCAGCCATCAGAGATGATTATCACTGCAAACATTACAATGGAAAATGATAGAATTAGTAAAGCTATCATTTCAGGACCTGTAGAAAGTGATGGAGTTGTATATTCTGTCGATATCTGATTAAGGAGGATTTATGATGGAAAATGTGAACATTATGGCAATTACGCCTGAAAGGATGCAGGACTTTATAAGCTTGTATCGGGTTTTCGAAGAACCGCCCTATGAAGAGTATTATACAGATGAGTTTCTTATAAACGAATATAAACGGCTTGTAGAGTTAGGAAATGTATATGGCTATTACATTAACGACAAGTGCGTAGGTATGACAGCATTCTATAAATCTGCTAACGAAAATGGACTGGTTGACCCGGAACATCCTGTGCATTACGAACATCCAGAAAAAGTAGCGTATTTCTCTGATGTTACGGTACTTAAAGAATATCGTTGCAGAGGAATTGGTAGCAAACTGATGGAATTTGCTTTTGAAAAAAGCAAAGAAGAAGGTTGTACAAAAATGTATATGAGAACGTTGCAGAAGGGACAGTCTATGTCATACGGCATAGCAATAAAACATGGTTTTAAAGTCCTTAAGAATGTCGAACAGTCTGTTGTACAGGAAAGAGTATCTGCTGAGAGAGCAATCGAAGATTGTAGAATCTTCCTTGAGAAAAACCTTTAATAAAATGTTCATAAAAAACGAGAGGATTGTTTCTTCTCGTTTTTTTATTAAAAAAATTGACATAATATAAAAAAGGTAGTATAATACATGTACGTTCGCATAAACAACTGAGAAAAGTTATTTTTCTCGCACATCAGAAAGGAATTTTGTTATGGGCAAGATTTTTGAAAATGTCAAGGGAACGTATGATTACCTTCCCGAAAAGCAGATTATCAGAGAGCATATCAAGAGCGTGCTTCAGCCTATATTTGTAAAATATGGTTTTGCACCTATTGAAACTCCTATTCTCTGCACGTTCGAATTACTGGCATCCAAGTATTCAGAAGGAGCAGACATTCTTAATGAGATTTATCAAGTACGGGATCAGGGAAGAAGAAAGCTTGGTTTACGCTATGACCTTACTATAACCTTCTCAAAGCTTGTAAGCTCCAATCCGAACATAAACCTGCCATTTAAAAGGTATGAAATCGGTAGAGTTTATCGTGATGGACCTGTAAAACTTGGAAGAAATCGGGAGTTTACCCAGTGTGATATTGATGTTGTTGGTACAGACAGCATGATGGCTGAGGCTGAATACATGATGATGATCAAAGAAGTATTCGATAAACTTGAACTTGATGTTGAAATTGAGTTCAATAATCGCAAACTTCTTATTGGAATCATTAACGAAGCCTTTGGTGAACTCGAAGATGACAGACTCAGAAGGTCAATTATGCTTATCGATAAGTTTGCTAAATTGAGCAAGGAGGAACTTCTTCAGGAATTCCAAATTATCGGTATCAATGAAGAGCAGTTCGACAATCTTACAAACAACCTTAGCCTTAGTTATACTGAGATTAAGGAAAAATTCGCTAATTCTAACAACGAGCTGATTTCTCAGGGACTTGCAGAAATTGGTGAAATGTACAAATACCTTGATGGGTCAGAGGTAATGAAAAGTCTTCTTTTTACACCGCATCTCGCAAGAGGAATTGATATCTATACGGGTATGGTGTGGGAGATTTTCTTGGCAGGTAGAAAAATCGGAGATTTGGACTTCAATGTCAGCATTGGTGGAGGTGGCAGATTCGACAAAATCATTACTACGTTCGTTGATGATGGTAAAGAGTATCCTGCTGTAGGAATGTCCTTTGGTTTAGATGCAATTTATGAGGTATTGGTTAAGAAGAATGAAGGCAAAACAGCTACAACTGTTGATGTTTATGTCATTCCATTCGGAGAAACCGATTATCAGGCATTTAAATTTGCTTCACAGCTGAGAATGGCAGGAGCTAGAGTTGAAATTGACAAAAATGTCAAAAAACTCAAAAAAAGCCTTAGTTATGCAAACAAGCAGAACATTCCTTTTGTTATTATTCTTGGAGAAGATGAGTTCAAAAATGGATTTATCAAGGTAAAAAGAATGATTGATGGACATCAGGAAGAATTTTGTCTTACTGACTACGAAGGCATTGCAAGATGGGTTACTGAATAAAGTTTTGTCATAACAAAAGGCATGGGATTATATTATAATTCCATGCCTTACTTTAAATTATTTAACTGATTCAATTGCAATGTATGGATGTAAAAATATAATTAATTAGTGAATAAGTCAGTTAAAGGAAGTATAAAATATATAAAGTATTAATAGATATAAGAAGGTAGGATAATGAAGGTTATAATTCTGTTGATAATTACACTTTTAATTTTTACAAATGCACTAACGGATGCACCAAATGCAATTGCAACATTGGTAGGAACAAAAGTTATGAAGTTTAAGAAGGCAGCAAAATTAAGTGCTGTATTTAATTTGATTGGGATAATAATAATGAGTTTTGTAAATTTTTCAGTTGCAAGTTGTGTTAGTACAATGGTTAATCTTAATGATGGAAGTTCTGGTTATATTGTGCTAATTTCAGCAATAATATCTGTTATACTTTTTGCATTAATAGCATTGATTTTTGGAATTCCCACAAGTGAAACACACGCATTAGTTGCCGGATTAACAGGTTCTGCTATTGCAATATATGGAATTGGTGGAGTAAATTTTCATGAATGGAAACCTATCATTATTGGTTTAGTTTGGTCTATTTTTGGGACTTTTATAGTGAGTATTTGTATTACAAAAATATTGAAAAATTTTATGAAAAAGATAACTGATAGAAATATAAGAAAGGCCCAGATTATCAGCACTTGTGGTATGTCTTTTATGCACGGTGCACAAGATGGTCAAAAATTTATAGGACTCTTGATTATTTTTATTTGTTTATTAAGAAAAATAGAAATTCCAAATATTGTTAATCCATTAGATTATGTAGAAATAATTATTTTTTGTGCAATAGTTATGGCAATAGGTTGCTCTTTTGGTGGGAAAAAAATAGTAGAAAACATTGGAACTGATATGGCAACACTAAATATTCAGGAGGGGTTGCTTAGTGATATAACAACAGTCACAACATTACTAATTGCGAGTCTAACACGGATTACCAGTAAGTACTACACATGCTAAGACCATGTCAATTATAGGTGTTGCAAAATCAAGTGGAAGAAAATTTAATACCAAAAGGTTTTTGAATATTTGCAAAACTTGGGTTTATACTTTTCCTATTTGTTTAGTGATATCTTATGTTTTAGCAGTGGTTATAAATATGTTTTTTTAATGAATGGCTTATATCGTGGGTGTATTTTTTCAAGGAAGTTTGTTACTATTGAATTGGAAGGTCTAATGCAAAAGTACTTGAATTTTAAAAAAGATATTGTATAATATATTTATAAATTGAGAAACTTATATTAAACCTAACAGAAAGGAAAAGAATCATGTATGATGTAATAATATTAGGCGCTGGACCTGCAGGAATATCTGCGAGTCTGTATACTCAAAGGGCTAATAAAAATACCTTGATTATTTATAATGGAGAGTCAGACTTAAGTAAAGCGAAAAAAATAGAGAACTATTATGGTTTCGAAGACGGAATTTCAGGAGAAGAATTATATGATATTGGAATAAAACAAGCAAAAAATTTAGGTGTTGAAATTGCAAATGAGGAAGTTATAAAAATTGAGATGGATAATAGTTTATTTAGAGTTGTTACTGAAAAAAACACATATGAAACCAAATCAGTTATTATAGCAACAGGAGCAAAGAAGAATACTTTAGATATACAAGGAATAAAAGAATTAGAGGGGAAAGGTATTAGTTATTGTGCTATATGTGATGGATTTTTTTACAAGAATAAAGATGTAGTTGTAATAGGAAGCGGAAATTATGCTTTATCAGAAACTAATGATTTATTAAATATTGCTAATAAAATTACAATTCTAACTAATGGTGAAACTGCTCCTGAATTTAGAGCAGATAATGTAGATATTGTTACAAAAGATATTAAAGAAATTTCTGGAGATGATAGAGTTCGAGAAGTACGCTTTCAAGATGATTCTGTAATGAAAACTGATGGTGTATTTATTGCACAAGGAACAGCTGGAGCGACAGAATTGGCAAAGAAATTGGGACTTATTACAAAAAATGATAAGATAGTGGTAGATGAAAATATGAAAACTAATATAAAAGGAATTTTTGCATGTGGAGATTGTACTGGAGGGTTACTACAAGTTTCTAAATGTGTGTATGAAGGTACAAAAGCTGGGTTAGCAGTAATAGAATACTTATCTAATAAGGTTTAGAAAAGAAATGAGTCCACAGTGTTAATATAGATAATTATAACATGTGGTAACATAATTATATATAAAGGTTTATAGGTATATCCTTATTTAAAACCTAAATAAATTATACAAGGAAGGTTTAATTTAGTATGGAAGTTATAAAAATAAATAATCAAAATTTTGAAAATGAGGTTAAGAAATCTGATAAGATAGTTCTTGTGGATTTTTATGCGGATTGGTGTGGTCCTTGCAAAATGATGTCACCTATAATAGATGAGATAGCAAATGAAGTAAACGAGAATGTTAAGGTATGTAAATTAAATGTAGATGAATGTCAAGATATAGCAATAGAGTATAATGTTATGAGTATACCAACATTGATAATTTTTAAAAATGGAGAAGTAGTTAATACTTTAGTAGGTTTACAAGATAAAGAGACTGTTTTGAATCTTATTAAATAAAAGATATTTAATGAGGAAAAATATGGTTAAGAATATCAATCAGCCTATGAAGAATTAAATATGCAATTATTGGTAGGAAAGAGAGTAAAAAATGAAAAATGGGGGAAAATTTTTTAGAAATATAATATTATTTATATTATTGATTGGCATAACCTTTTACATCTTATTAAAGGATCAAGATTTATTACAGATATTTGATATATTATCATCAGTAAAAATGCAATATGTTTTAATAGGAATCGTTGGTATATCAATTTATGTGATATGCGAGGCAGTAAATATAGGAAGAACTTTAAAAAGTCTAAAAGTAAAATCAAAATTTATCCAAAATATAAAATATGCTTTGATTGGATTTTTTTTTAGTTCTATAACACCAGCAGCAAGTGGTGGACAGCCTATGCAAATATATTATATGCATAAAGATAAAATAGCGATATCTAATTCCACATTAACTCTTTTAATTAATTTAACTAGTATGCAGATTATTACAATTTCTTTTGCATTAATAAGTTTGATTTTTAATTATAGTTATTTGAATGGTATGTTAATAGCTTTTTTTATAATAGGGATTTTGCTTAATTTAAGTGCACTTATATTGCTTTTAATAGGAATATTCTCCAAGAAAATGACTAATGGACTTATAAATCTTGCTATAAAAATAATGAAATTTTTTAAGATAAAAAATATTGATGCCAAAAAAGAAAAACTTGAAAAAGAATTAACAAAGTATCAGGATAATGCAGATTATATAAAAGGAAATAAAAAATTAATTTTAAAAACTATATTAACTACTCTTATTCAATTTACTGCATATTATAGTATTACATATTGGACGTACAGAGCATTAGGATTTTCACAATTCAATATTTTGCAAATAATAACAATGCAGTCAGTTTTATATGCTACTGTTTCTGGAATTCCATCACCTGGAGCAGTGGGAGTTACAGAAGGGGCTTTTATTGAAATATTTAAGTCAGTGTATCCTCAAGAAATGATGAGTAGTGCAGTACTATTAAACAGAGGAATTAATTTCTATTTTCTTGTTATTGTTAGTGGAATTGTAACAATTATAAATCATATTAGAAGCGGGAAAAAAGAAAACGTAGTTTAGTTTGTATAATAGACAAGGGAACGGGGCTTTTGTCTATAAGTAAGTTGAAAGGAGTATGTGTAATGAATAATAAGTATGAGTTTTTTATAGCTGGGAGAACAAGAAACAAAGAAAATATATTAAGAATATGTGATTTATTTGATAAGTATAATATATCTTACTATTGTTTTTTAAAGAGTGAAGATGATTGGGGATTTGGCAACAAAAATCAAACACCAGAAGAGAAACAACAAGAATTTGAATCATTAGGTTTAAAGGATGAAGTAGTTTTAAAGCTTTTTAATACTGATTTAGAAGGAGAAAAAAGTTCTAAAAATCTTTTACTTGTTTTACCTGCGGGGAAAGCAGCACATATAGAAGCTGGAATCGCATATGGTTTAGGGAAAAAATGTTATGCCATTGGGGAATATGAAGTAACAGATACTTTATATAACATTTTTGAAAAAATTTTTTCAAATGAAAATGAATTAGAAAAATTTTTAAGTATGTATAATTAGATGGTAGAGAAGTTTGTGGTTTTACTTTTTCATAATATATGTAAAAATAAGATAGTATGTAGGGATTAGAAATAATTTCTATATTGAGAATTGGATTTAATTACATCAAAATTTGTTAGAAAGGATGGGGATTGATGAAAGAAAGTGAAAATGAAATTATTTTATTTGAAAATCAAGGAGTAAAATTAGAAGTAAATTTAAAAGATGAAACAGTATGGCTAAATAGGTCTCAGTTATCAGAATTATTTGGTAGAGATATAAAAACTATAGGAAAACATATTAATAATGCTTTAAAAGAGGAACTATTAGAAGATAATTCAGTTGTCGCAAAATTTGCGACAACTGCTTTAGATGGAAAAACTTATCAAGTTGAATATATAATTTAGATATGATATTAAGTGTTGGATATAGAGTAAAATCCAATAAAGGCATTATTTATCAAAGTTTTGATGGACAAGATATTTATAAAAGCATTGAAGAAAAAGGAGCAAATTTTTTATACTTAATAGTAAAAAACCATGTATTTGCAGATGGTAATAAAAGAATTGCAGCAACATTGTTTATATACTTTTTAAATTTTTATGGAATATTGTATAAAGATGGAAAACAAACTATAGACAACAATACTTTAGCAGCACTAACTTTATTAATAGCAGAATCAAATCCAAAAGAAAAAGATGTAATAATAGATTTAGTAATGAACTTTTTGAACAATGATTGAGATTCAATCTCAGCGATAACTTACAAGTTATAAAGCAGATGATTTTTTATGATAATATAAATAAAAAGTATAATTAGATAATTTATTATATATTTTATACCAGTTAATTTTTATTGGAGGATAGATATGAAAAAATATTTATATTTAAGTGGTGCAATAATACTGATACTAATTATTATTGCAATAGGATTAGTTATAAATAATACTAAAAAAGATGGTATTGATTCAGTAGCTACACAGGAAGCGACAGAGAAAGAAGACAACACCAATATGGAGGATAATAGCAATTACGATTATAAAAATCCTACAATACCTGAAGGCTTCAAATCTGTTGAGACAGAATTCGCAAGTTGGAAATTGGATGAAAAAGGAAATCCTATTGGTTGGGATAAAGGATTGGTAATTGAAGATGATATAGGTAATCAATTTGTGTGGATACCAGTAAAAGATGTAGACAATATATCAAGAAAAGATGGATTCTATGCTGGAGAAGAGCAAAATTATGTAAATAGTTGTAAAGAAGCTGATGATAAAAATTCAACAGTAGAATCTGAAGAATTATATAGAAGTATAAAAAAATATAAAGGATTTTACATAGCAAGATATGAAGCTGGAATAGAAGATCAATTAAAAAGACACATCCAAGATGGAACAATAAAACCTATATCCAAACAAAATGTATATGTTTGGAACAATATTCGTTGGGGATCAGCTTATGGATATGCTTTGGATGGAGTTCAAGGAGATGATCGTGAAGATGGTGCAGTTAAAGTAGCCCGTTCAATGTATCCAAATACAGAAAAATTAAAAACATATAACTTGCCTGATGATTTAACAAATGATACAGGTGTTATATCTACACTTTGCTATGGAGTACAATGGGATTTAGTAATGGATTTTTTAAGTGATATTGATAATACATATGAAAAAACTAAATATATAGAAAATAGTTCAAATATGGGATGGTATGCTGCAAACTCATTAAAATTAACAGGTGAGAGTTTGAATCAAAATAATAGTAATTGTGTTAATAATATTTACGATTTAGCAGGTAATGTCTATGAATGGACTATGGAATCATACAAAGATAATTATAGAATATATAGAGGTGGAACATATGATGCGGGAAATAGATTTTTTTCTGCCTCAACAAGAGGACATTGTGTTCCAGATGGAGTTGGGGGATACATATATGTTGGATTTAGAGTCGCTTTATATTTGAAATAATATAGAGTTATTGAATTGCAAATAGAGAAAAAGTGGTATTAAATAGTATAATGTCGGTATACATAATAAAGAGAGGAGAAGATATATTTAAATATATCGTAAATTATATGAGTAAAGTTGCAAACATGCTGAATATGGTAAATGTTTTAAAAGACGGAAAAATACATAATATGAAAGATATAGCCGAACGAATTGAAGTTTCACCTAGAATGATTAAACAATATAAAAATGAGTTAGAACAAGCAGGAATATATATAGATTCTAAAAAAGGTATATATGGTGGATATTTTTTAAATGATGAATTAAATAACATAGATGTTGGATTAACAAGTCAGGAATTAATGAAATTAAAAGAAATGGAAGGATATTTTGACAAAAATAAAGATTTTAAAGAGATAATTAGAAAGATATTTAATTGTTATGAAAAAAATGTTATCAAAGATAATTCAAAAAAAATTAATAAAATTATAGAAACTGGTAAATTTGATTTGAAGAATGTATACATAAATATGAGGAAGGCCATTAATGGAAGAAATAAGGTAAATATAAAGTATTTTTCAAATGAATCAGGACTAAGTGAGAGAGTTATTCATCCAGCAGAAATGTTTTACTATTTGGATGAGTGGTATGTTGCATCTTTTTGTGAAAAAAAGAATGCAATAAGATTATTTAAGTTAAATGATATAACAGAATATGAAGTTTTAGATGAAAAATATGAAAATTTTGAAATAAAAAAATAAAACAGACATAAATACTTCTTGTTTATGTGTTAAAATAAAATTGAAAAATATAGTAATAACTATATCAATATCTGCAGATATAAATAGGTATTAAATTATTTTTTTAATTGGAAAAAAAGGTATAGATATTTATACTTTTAACAATTCAGTAAATTGGAGACTAACTATATGAATGTCAATAGTTTTTCTCAAAAAATTTAAAAAAATTAGTACATTGAAAAAGTGCATGACA
>CANQKT010000004.1 GCA_947624525.1 uncultured Clostridia bacterium
CTATTATATCTTGTGCTCCTTTTGATTTCTTATCAAAGAAATTTTTTACTTTAGTATTTTCTATTTTTCTCACCTCCATTAAAAAAAGATGCATATAATTTTTTTAATTAATGCATCTTTTTTATTTTATTAAATATCATCAATAGCAATAGCAAATTCAAACTTAACCTCTTGTGTCCCATGAACTCTACGCTTTACAAATTGATTAGATGTTCTATTAATTATCTGGGTCTGTTTAGAGCGTCCCATACACATGATTCGTGCTGATATTGAAACTGAGGTATCTCCTATAGTTGGTAGTGAAAAACAATCTGAGGAACTTGTTAATTATTTACTTTCTGAATTTGAAAGTGATCCTAAGAAGATTTGGGAATCAAATATTTTTGGTAAAAGTTTACATGAACTAGTTAATGAAGGATTACAAAACAAGTTATGCAGAATGCCAGAAGACTCTCAGGCGAAATTGCAGGAGACTTTGGAGCGTATTGTTAATGAGGGAAGCAGTGGATTGATTTGTATTATATTGTAATATTTTAAAAAGGGCACCTATACTAATATAGGTGCCCTAAAACTTTCTACTAAAATCCTATCAACAAAAATATAATATATTTTATCCATGTTATCAGAATATGCAATACTATACAAATCCAAAAAAAATACATATTTTCAAAATTTTTGCAAATACTACAAATAATTATCAAAAATAGAAAGGATACAACTCAACTATGAATCAAAATAACATTTTCAAAAAAATCTACAATCAATTTTTCAAATATAGCCCCCAAAATGAATACAATTTCTTCTTAACCACTGAAAATGTAAAAGACATAGAAAATACTCCTGTTTCCCCTGCAAAAGATTTAGAGCCAACCAATTTTTACACTAATATACAAGAAAACCTTAACTTCATAAAAACAAAATACAATAGCCTTATAAATAGTGACATAATTATTCGTGAATTTGTAATAACAGCAAGAAATAAAGAATACAATGCTGCAATAATTTATATAGATGGAATGGTGGAATCTAAGATTATAAACGCCTCTGTATTAAACCCTCTTATGCTACGAAATAGAGCCAATACTTACACAGGGGATGAAAAAGAAATAGTCTCAGAATTCAATAATAATGATGTTGTAATTAGAAAGGTAAAAAAATTTAATTTACAAAACTATATTATGGACCATCTTATTCCACAAAACGATGTTAAACATATAGAAAAATTTGAGGAAGCTTTTTCAGGAATAAATATGGGAAACTGCTTTTTGCTTGTAGATACTATAAATGTTGGGTTTGATATTGATGTAAAAGGTTTTAAGCAAAGAAGTATAAGTAATCCTCAAAATGAAATTGTAATAAGGGGTTCTCAAGAGGCATTCGTAGAAAACATAAGAACTAATACTTCAATGATACGAAGAATAATTAATAATGAGAACTTAGTAATTGAAAATTGCTCTGTTGGGAAAATTACAAAAACTAAAGTTGCAATATGCTATTTAAAAGATATTACAAATAATGATTTAGTTGCAGAAGTAAAATATAGAATTAATAATCTTGACATAGATCATCTAACATCATCTGGACAACTTGAGCAATTAATTCAAGATAATTCAAGCAGTTTATTCCCTCAAATCATGGGAACAGAAAGACCTGACAAAACAGTAAATCATTTATTAGAAGGAAGAGTAGTTATTTTAGTGAATGGTACGCCCTATGCTTTAATTGCTCCTAGTGTTTTATCTGATTTCATGTCATCACCTGAAGACGCAAATTTCAAATTTCAATTTTCAAATTTATTGAGATTAATTAGACTTGTTGCAATATTTTTTGCACTCTTTTTACCAGGAATATATGTTGCAGTAACAGCATATCATGTTGAATTGCTACCCACTGAGCTACTCTATACTATAGAAGCAGCTCGCGAAACTGTACCCTTTCCAACCATTGTAGAAATTCTGCTTATGGAGGTTTCATTTGAACTAATTCGTGAAGCTGGTTTACGTGTTCCTTCTCCTATAGGTCCAACTATTGGCATCGTTGGTGGTCTTATACTTGGTGATGCAGCTGTTAATGCTCATCTTGTTAGCCCTGTATTGATTATAATAGTTGCTATTACTGCTATATGCTCATTTAGTATACCTGATTTTACTTTAAATTTTACAATAAGAATTTGCAGATTCATATATATTTTCTTAGGTTATCTAGCTGGATTTTTGGGAATTGCTATTGGTTTGTTTTTACAAATAGTATTTTTGTGTAACTTAAAGTCCTTTGGCGCTCCATATATTACTCCTTATATGTTACACAATAATAAGCGAACTGCAACTTCATATTTTATGCCTATAATTTGGAAAAGAGAAAATCGTTCTAATGTGGTGAGTCCTAAAAAGAAATATTCTCAAGGAAAAATTAGTATGCTATGGAAAAGTAATAAGGTTAAATAATTGAATAAACAATTTATTTGGTTGAAAAAAAATCAAATAATAAAATAAATTATTCATTTGGTTATAGATAAAAAAACAATAAATTTATATAACATAAGTATTAATTCCTATAATTTTGGCTATAATTTAAATAAATTATAACACTAAAATGGCATGATATAAGGTTTTGGGTTAACTTTAAACCTAAATATATTATACAAGGAGGAAATTTACCCTAATGAACTCGGAAAAAATCGGATTTATTGAAGCTATTGCATTGGTTTCAATAGTTATTACTAATAAAATAATATTAAACACACCAAAAGATATCATATCTAGCACTCGGTTCTTCTGCATGGCTAAACTCTTTATTCGTATCTGTTGTGGCTGTTTTAGTTACTTGGTTTATAGCTTATTTATTTAAAAAATTTCAGGGTAAGGACATTTTAGATGTTTGCGAATTTTTAGGTGGTAATACATTAAAAGTTATTATGGGTATTTTCTATATATTTTTACTGATACTTGTTCCAATGTTTGTTATCAAGAATTTCTCTGAAACATTGCAATTGATTTACTTCAAATCATCACCATTAATCTATATAGTATTATTTTTTATTATAAGTAGCACAATTGCCAATAAATTCTCTATAAAGGTATTAGCTAAAGTAAATCTTATGATAATCCCTATAGTTTTTATCAGCATTTTAGTTATACTTTTATCATCAATAAAAAACTTTACACCACAGCGTATATTTCCTATTCTGGGTTACGGAGTAAATGAGACATTTTTTATGGGATTAAGTAATCTATTTAGTTTTTCGGGAATATGTTATCTGCTTTTTCTTAACCCTTTTCTTAATAAAACAACTGAATTCAAAAAAATATCCATTATTTCAATGATAATCTCTGGAATATACTTATTTTTAAGTGTAACGTGTATTTTGTTATCTCTTACATTTACATTTAAAAGTGGAGAATCATTTTCGCTATATTTATTAACTAGAAATTTGGAATTTGGTAGATTTATTCAGAGAATAGATGCTGTTTTCATTTTAATATGGATTATTTCTACAGTTTCTTATATTAGTATTGCTGTATATTTTTGTATATATATTTTTAAAAAATTAACTAAAATATGTGATTCCAGTTCTATAAATTATACCATTAACCTACTTATATTATCACTTATAATTTTACCAAGTAATATTGCCACTTTGAATAATATAATTGGAAAAGTATTTAAAATTAGCACTCTAATTTTGATATTTGGCTTTAGTACACTTGTTCTTATTTTAGCTAATTTAAAACTTAATTTTATTAATAAAAAGAAAGGAAAAGTATGATAGGCTCATACATTTTATGGTATTATGAAGACTAAATTTCTCGTATTTTTATGTATATTATCAATAATTCTTACTCTACTTTCTGGTTGCTACGATTACAGAGGTATTGAAGACTTAGCGTATGCTACTGCTATGGGCTTGGATGTATCAGAAGATAAAGATTTAAATTTAACTTTACAGTTTTCTATTCCAAGTTCTAGTTCAGAATCCGGAAGTAGTCAATCAAGTAAAACAGATTCTATCAGTGTTGGTTGTAGTAGTATAAGTTCTGGAATTGGTTTAATAAATAGTTATATTAGTAAAGAGGTAAATTTAGCTCATTGTAAGGTTATTGTTATGTCTGAGGAACTAGCTGCAAAAGGAATATCAGAATATTTAGATACCTTGGCTAACAATGTTGAAATTCGTCCTGATTGCAATATTATTATATCAAGATGTCCTGCCAAAGATTTTATAAAAAACGCTTCACCTTCTATTGAAACATTAACTGCAAGATATTATGAAGTTGCTTTAAATTCAAGCGAATATACGGGATATACAACTTCGACAATATTAGATGATTTCTTGAGTGCTATTAAGAGTACTTATGAACAAGGTCATGCTATTTTAGGGGGTGTGAATACTGGTGGTGATTCTAGTGCTGGAGGTTCTAGCAGTAACTCTAGTAGTGAATCCAGTGGTGAGAGCTCTGGTGGTCAAAGCAGTAATGGTTCTGAAACAGGAAACACTGATAACCAAAATAATGGTAATTCGAGTTATTCTGAGAAGTCTGATAGTGGATCAGATAGTAACTCCAAAGCGAATGAAACCCCAATTGAAGATTCGGAGCGGAGTAGAAACTTTCGGCACAGCTGTTTTCTTTGGTGACAAATTAGTGGGAGAATTAACTGGTATGGAAACAATTTGCTATCTATTAGTCACTAACAATTTGAAAACCTGTACTATTTCAATTCCAAATCCATTTAATAATAATTCTACAATAGATTTACGTATAAATCAAAAGAAAAAGCCAAAGATAGATTTGGAATTTATAAATGGATCTCCATATATTTCAATAGAAGTATTTTTAGAAGGATTTGGACTTTCTTTAGACGAATACACAAATTATGATTCTATTGAAGATATAAAAAGTATAAATGAATATACTGAAGAATATCTAAAAGTACAGTTAGAAAATTATCTATATAAGACTTCTAAAGAATTCAACTCTGACATTTCTGGTTTTGGCAAATATGCTTTATCTAAATATTTAACTTGGGATGAATGGACTAATTCCAACTGGCTTAATAACTATAAAAATGCTTTTTTTGATGTAAAAGTTAATATGTATGTAAATTCTGGTTACGAATTTAATAAATCACCTTAATTTTTAATACAATCGATTATGTATTAGGAGGATTTTCATGAAAATTTTAGTTTGTATTTTGAGTATTTGGATTTTAATTAAAAATCTCTCTTACGCAGTGTATGAATATAAAGTTAATAATAATGTTAGTGGTAGTTTGTCTATTGCAATTTTTAATGTAGTATGTTTTGTATTTGCTAATATAGCAATATTCTTATTATAATTTATATGCACCTAAAAATATCTCCCCCAAAAAAATTAAAATATACTATCATACTCTTTCAAAAGAAATTCTCCTCATCTCCTTATTAGCTTCTACTACCCTAATACGAATACTATCCCCAATCCTAAACACCTCATTTGACTTCTCACCAATCAACATTTTATGCTCTTCATCATATACAAAATATTCATCACCTAAATTCTCAAATCGTATTAATCCCTCAACCGTATTCTCTAGCTCCACAAAAATACCGAAAGCAGTAATATTAGAAATTATACCATCAAATTCTTCCCCTATTTTTGACTGCATATATTCAGCTTTTTTAATATCAACACTCTCTCTTTCAACTTTTTGTGCAACCTTTTCTCTTTCTGATGAAGTCCTTGCATATTTTGTAGCTTCCTCTGAATACCTTTCTAGTTCATCATTAGACAAATTATAATTTTTATCAATATACTTCGATATTATTCTGTGTATAAATAAATCTGGATATCTTCTAATAGGTGAAGTAAAATGACAATAATATTTACTAGCTATCCCAAAATGTCCACGATTTTCACTTTCATATTGAGCAATTTTTAAAGTTCTTAAGATTAAATTTGACACAATTCTCTCTTCTGGCTTACCTTTTACTTCTTCTAAAACTTTGGCAAATGCTTTAGGATGTATATTGTCTTTATTTGTTTTGATTCTATACCCTAAATTCCATATAAATGAATTCAATTCCTTTATTTTTTCCATATCAGGTTCAGGATGAACTCTATATATAAATGGAGCTTCTAACCAATAAAACTTTTCTGCAACAGTTTCATTAGCAATAAGCATAAATTGTTCAATAATCTCATTAGCAAATGTTATTTCATATTTTTTTACATCTACTGCAACTCCATTTTCATTTAATATAATTTTACTCTCAGGAACATCCAAATCTAAGCTTCCATCTTTTTCTCTTTTATGCTTTAATACTAACGCTAATTTTTCCATCAACTTGAAATGCTTAAAATAATCTTTATATTCTTGTATTTCTTTTAAAGTTTGCTGATTAAATTCAAATTCATTCTTATTTTTGCAATCTTCTTCTTGAGTTTCAGTTTTCTCGTCTAAGCTATTTAAATATTGCAAAATTTTATACACATTAGTATATGACATTCTTTTAGTCACCTTTATTATACTTTTACGAATATCTGAAGACACAACTTGTCCTTTATTATTTATTTCCATGATAACAGATAACGCAAATCTATCTTCTCCTTGGTTCAAGCTACATATTCCATTTGATAATTCTTTTGGAAGCATAGGAATAACCCTGTCCATCATATAGACACTTGTGCCTCTTAATATAGCCTCATTATCAAGAACAGAATGCTCTTTTACATAATGGCTTACATCAGCTATATGAACACCTAAAATGTAATTTCCAACATCATTTTTTTCAACACATACAGCATCATCTAAATCTTTAGCATCTTCACCATCAATTGTAAATATTTCTTTATCCCTTAAATCCAGTCTGTTTTTTAACTCATTTTCTGTGATTTTAATACTCAATTCTCTCGCTTCCTCTAAAACAGGCTCTGGAAACTCATATGGCAAATTATATTCTTTAACCAAAGAAAGCATATCAATTCCTGCTTCATCCTTATTTCCTAAAACCTCTATTACCTTTCCTTCTGCTTTTTTACCATTTTGAGCATATTTTGTGATTTTTACAACAACTTTATTATTATTTTTAGCATTTCCAAAATCTTTTTTTGAAATAAATATATCTGTTCCCAAATTCTTATCATCAGGAACAACAAAACCAAAATTTCTGTTATTTTGAAATGTTCCAACTATTTTATCTTTTTCGTGCTTTAGAATTTTGATAATCTTCCCTTCCATATGTTGATCTTCATTATTATATGTTTCAATTAATTTGACTACTACCTCGTCTCCATTTAATGCATTATTTATATCACTATTTGCCACAAAAATTTCCTCATTAGAGTTTAGTAGCTTAACAAATCCAAATCCTCTTTGATTTAACCTTAATATTCCAGTCTTATAAAGACTATCATCAACTATCATGTATTTGCCTTTTTTGGTGGATTGTATTTTATATTCATTTTCCAATTCTTTCAAAAACTGATGAAATTCTGCATACTTTTCTTTAGGTACACCCAATATAAAAGCCATTTCCTTTGCTTTCATTGGCACATATTTATCATTAGACATGAATTTTAGGATAATCTCTTTATTCTCCTCCATTATTTCCTCCAATACTAATTTTATATAACTAAATCTTTCAATTTACTATGTTTTAGACTTTAAACTTCATTTTTTATTTATTAAGTTTTAAAATAAAAAACTTGATGATTCCATATGCTACAAAATCATCAAGTTTCTAGGATTTATACAAAGTACATCAACTATATTATGCTCCTGCATATAGAATACCTAGCCCAATTGCCACTATTATAAATGCAATACCTAACATAACTGTTGTTCTTTTTAGTTTTCCTTCTTTTGTTCTTCCCTTATTTTTTTCATAAAAATTATTTGTAGAAGAACCCATTATTGCTTCAGAAGGTCCATTCGCATCCTTTGTTTGTATTGTAGCTATTATTATTAAAGCAATACAAATTACTATATAAATTGCTAAAATTATATATCTTGCAGTTGTCATTTTTTACACTCTCCATTCATATATTTTTTTCTTCAACCATTGTAGCATATCTTTTTTTAAATTGCAAATAATTTATTCAGTTTCTTATTTTTGATAATAATGTTTAACACAATTCTTATGCTGTTTCCATTCCCTGATCACTTTTTATTCTGACTTTTCTTGTCGTTTTACCAATATCCTTCTTTTCATTTATAATAATTCTTGGCTTCTCACCATTTAAAACTGTTTCCTTAGTTATTATACATTTTTCTATATTAGGATTTGAAGGTATTTCAAACATTATATCCCTCATAATATCTTCTAATATTGCACGCAAACCTCTTGCGCCGGTTTTTCTTTCAATAGCCTTATCTACTATAGCTTCCAATGCTTCAGCCTGAAATTCTAACTCTACATCATCTAATTCAAATAGTTTTTTATATTGTTTTACTAAAGCATTACGTGGCTCTGTAACAATTTTTATTAATGCATTTCTATCTAAGTCTTGTAAAGTTGCTACAATAGGCAATCTTCCCACAAATTCGGGTATTAATCCAAATTTTAACAAATCTTGTGGTAATAGTTCGCTAAACACTTTTGTTTTGTCAACTTCTTTCGAACTTTCTATTTTAGCTCCAAAGCCAATAGACTTTTTTCCAATTCTATCATTTATTAGTTTTTCTAATCCTTCAAAAGCACCTCCACAAATAAATAATATATTTTCTGTATTTATTTGTAAGAATTCCTGATGTGGATGTTTTCTTCCACCTTGAGGAGGAACTGACGCTACTGTTCCTTCAATAATTTTTAATAATGCCTGCTGAACGCCCTCACCACTTACATCTCTAGTAATTGAAGGATTCTCTGATTTTCTTGTTATTTTGTCTATTTCATCAATGTATATAATACCTTTTTCTGCTTTTGATATATCATAATCTGCTGCCTGAATTAATTTTAACAAAATATTCTCTACATCTTCTCCTACGTATCCCGCTTCTGTTAAAGTTGTTGCATCAGCAATTGCAAATGGTACATTTAAGACTTTTGCTAAAGTTTGTGCTAACAATGTTTTTCCACATCCAGTTGGTCCTAATAATAATATATTACTTTTTTGGATTTCTATAGTATTACTATTATTATTTTTTTCCATAATATATTCATTATTGTTTATTCTTTTATAATGATTATATACTGCAACAGAGAGCGTTTTTTTAGCATCTTCTTGACCTATAACATATTCATCTAAAACACTCTTTATTTGAGCTGGCGTAGGCAATTTTTCTTCTTCACTTAATGTGTATGTCATATCTGGGTCCTCATATAAATCGTCTTCAATAATATTATTACATACTCCTATACATTCATTACAAATATAAACACCAGGCCCTGCAATAATTCTCTCAACAGCTTCTTGTGTTTTACCACAAAAAGAGCATCTGATCATTCTATTTTGTTCTTTATTTGGCATATTTATCTTGTGAGATATATTTTATATAATATATCTTACACTCCTTTCTTCATTTATTTTATTTTGATTTCTTTTGTATTTTTTACTATACTTTCTAGTTTTATTCTATTTTTATTTATAATATTTTTATGCTCTTTTTTCCATGATACCATCTATTAAGCCATATTCTAATGCTTCTTGGGCTGTCATGTAATTATCCCTTTCTGTATCTTTATTAATAACATCTAATGGTTGACCGGTTCTATCACTTAATAACTTATTTAATTTTTCACGTGTTTTTACCATGTGGTCAGCATGAATTTTTATTTCTGTAGTTTGACCTGAAAGTCCACCACCTCCTATTAAGGGTTGATGAATTAAAATCTCTGCATTTGGTGTAGCAAAACGTCTTCCCTTTTCTCCAGATGCTAAAAGTACAGCTCCCATACTTGCTGCCATTCCTATACAAATTGTTGATACAGGACATTTAATATAATTCATTGTATCAACAATTCCCATTCCATCTGTTATAGAACCTCCTGGGCTGTTTATATATAAAGATATTTCTTTGTCTGGATCTTCTGATTCTAAAAATAATAATTGTGCTATTACTAAGCTTGCTGAAGTTGCATTAACATCTTCTCCTAAAAATATAATTCTATCTTTTAATAATCTTGAGAAAATATCATATGATCTTTCTCCTTTTGATGTTTGTTCTATTACATATGGAACTAAACTATTTTTTTCTAACATAATTACTAACCATTCCTTTCTTTGCCTCTGTTAATTTAAAATATACTAGGGGCACATCTTTTACTTTTTTCTGTTTCTTTTAATATTTTTATATAACTATATTACACATTGTAATTCATATGTATATGCTTTTTCATTTACATTAATATAATTATTAACAAATTACAATTTTGTATAACATACTATAATGATACAGTTATATTCTTCTTTATATATTTTATAAATAATACAATTTTTAGTTACTATTTATATGCATTAATTTAATTGCATTTTATACTATAATAGCCTTTTTTTCAATAGTAAATTTTAATTATTTAAAAAAATTTAATTTAAAAATGGCATAAAAAGTTAGGAATAACAACTTTTTATTCCTAACTTTTTTTCATTAACTACTTATGCTATTTTTGCATTTTCAACTACGAATTTTATTGCTTTATCTGTTGCGATATTCTCTTTTATGTAATTAATTAAATGTTCATTATTTTTTAAATCTTCAGCCTTTCTACCATAATTCTCGGCCATTTCTTCTATTTTCTTTGTTATTTCTTCTTCTGAAGCTTCTAATTTTTCAGCCTTTACTATTCCTTCTAATACTAATCTACTTTTTACAGAAATTTTAGCTTGTTCTTCATAGTCCTTTCTCATATCTTCTTCAGTCTTTCCTACCATATTTAAATATTGTTTCATATCCAGTCCTTGGTAAGATAATCGTGTTTCGATATCTTTTAACATATTATCAATTTCTGTTTCTATCATTCCAGATGGAATTTCTATCTCTGTTGCATCACATACTGTTTTTATAGCTGTTTCTTCAGTTTCATATTTAGCTTTGTTTGTATTTTCTTCTTCTAATTTTTCTTTAATGCTATTTTTTAATTCTTCAATAGTATCAAATTCACTAACATCTTTAGCAAATTCATCATCTAAAGTTGGTAGTTCTTTCCTTTTTATTTCGTGTAACTTTACTTTGAATGTAGCATCTTTTCCAGCTAACTCTGCTGAAAAATATTCTTCTGGGAATTTTACATTTATATCTTTTTCTTCATCAACTTTCATTCCAATTATTTGATCTTCAAAACCTGGAATAAATTTCTTGCTTCCTATTTCTAATTCATGATTTTCTGCTTTTCCACCCTCAAAAGCTACACCATCTATAAATCCTTCAAAATCTATAACAGCTATGTCTTTTTCTTCAACAGGTTCATCCTCTATACTTACTAACCTTGAGTTTTTATCAGCCATACGTTCTAATTCTTTTTGAATATCTTCATCTGTTACTTTATATTCTATTTTTTTCATAGATATTCCCTTATATTTTCCTAATTTAACTTCTGGTTTAGTTTGCACTATAGCTGTAAATACTAAGTCTTTTCCTTTTCCTATTTCTACTATGTCGATTTCTGGTTTGCTAACAACTTCTATATTATTTTCTTTAACTTCATTATCAAATATTTCTGGAACTATTTCATTAAATGTGTCTTCATAGAATATTTCAGAACCATATGTTCTCTCAACTATATTCATCGGAGCCTTTCCTTTTCTAAATCCAGGTATATTAAAATATTTTGCTGTTTTAGTATATACTTTTTTCATTCCTTCATCAAATTTTTCTGCTGGAATAGTGAAGGTTAATTTTAATTCATTTGTATTTTCTGTTTTTTCTACTTTAATACTCATTTTCTACATACATCCTTTCAAATATCTCTTTTATGTTATTCTTTTAATAAACAATTAGCTTTCTTATTATAGCACAAGAGTATATCAAAGTCAAACATTTTCGAAATTACTTACTAATTTCAAAGTAAAGTTTAAATAATCTGCACTTATTAAATGAAAATTTATCCCTCCAACTTCACCCTCTATAGCTTCTCTATGTGAATTTCCATGTAAATGTCCATAATAACACTCTTTCACATCATAATGTTTCATTGTTTTATAAAATTCTAAATGATTATTATCCATCAAATTCTTAGAAGATATTGGTGGATAATGCATGAATACTATTTTTTCTTTATCTTCTCCATAATTCTCAATTGCATCTTTAAATGATAATTTTAATCTTTCATTTTCTCTATTTATCATTTTTCTACTTTCATCTGTATCTTGTAAGGTCCACCCTCTTGTACCTACTATCAATTTATCTTCGACCAAATAAGAATTGTTATATAGAAAATCTATATTAGTAAATTTATTTTCACTAACAAATTCTCTCATTTTTGTCAATGTTGTCCACCAATAATCATGATTACCTTTTAATAAAATCTTCTTTCCTGGTAAATTATTTAAGTATTCAAAATCTATTTTGGCATCTTCTATGTATGTTGCCCAAGAAAAGTCACCAGGGAGA
The DNA here is from genome assembly GCA_947624525.1 of uncultured Clostridia bacterium. Classification (GTDB taxonomy): domain Bacteria; phylum Bacillota; class Clostridia; order TANB77; family CAG-508; genus CAG-492. Next base: position 12,526 of record CANQKT010000004.1, read on the forward strand.
ATAACAGTGTCTTCTGGCCTAATAATATTAAGCCAATTTTGGGCTATTTTTTCTTCATGATTTTCCCAGTTGTTACCAAAAATGTCCATTGGTTTATTAACTGTAAAAGATAAATGTAAATCAGCTATAACATATATTGCCATATTATTCCTCCTTGTATATATTTTTAGTTTTTTAATAAAGTCTTGTGTGCTAATTAATTATGCGCTAATTGTAATTTGTATTTTTAATTATAATTTATATTTAATCATAATCTCTATGCCCTAAAGTTAGGTTTCTTCTCCTAATTTTAAATTTGGTATTGCATTTAAAAATAAATCTGATCTTTTACCATTAATGAAATTATAGTAACCAGCACTTGCAATCATAGCGGCATTATCTGTACATAATATTGGAGTTGGATAATATACCTTCATATTATGAGTTTTCTCTAATTCCATAAATTTTTCTCTTATATATGTATTTGCAGAAACTCCTCCCGCTAATGCCACTTTCTTTATATCTAATTGCTTCACCGCTTTTAATACATTATCTAATAATACCTGAGTAACATTTTCCTCAAAACTAGCACATAAATCCGCTCTATTAATCTCTGGATTTTTATGATGTAGATTTATTATTGCCGTTTTTATCCCACTAAAGCTAAAATCTAAATTATCAAAACGACTTTTCGGTAATTGTATATTAGGTATTCCTTCCTTTGCAAGTTTATCAATTTTAGGACCACCTGGATACCCTAAACCTATGACTCTCGCAACCTTGTCAAAAGCTTCGCCTATTGCATCATCTCTTGTTTTACCTAGTATCTCAAATTCTATATAGTTTTTTATATATACAAGGTGTGTGTGTCCACCAGAAATAATCATACATAAGAACGGTGGTTCTAAATCTTTATGAGTTATATAATTGGCTGCAATATGACCTTGTATATGGTTTGTCCCTATTAAGGGAATATTCAAGGTGTAGCTTAAAGCTTTTGCATATGATACACCAACTAATAATGCTCCTACTAGTCCAGGACCATATGTACATGCAATATGGTCTATATCCTCAAATTTTATATTTGCCTCTTCAAGTGCCCTATGCGTTACTCTCGAAATAGCTTCTACATGGTTTCTTGATGCTATTTCAGGTACAACTCCACCATATTGCTCATGTATTTTTATCTGTGAATCTATAACATTTGAAAGTACTTCTCTTCCATTTTTTACAACAGCTACTGAAGTTTCATCACAGCTTGATTCGATTCCTAAAGTTATTATATCTTTCATTTATTTTTACAAGATAATCTCTTGTATTTCCTCTCCTTTCTTCATATTTTACTTAATATTTTTTCATAAATATTTTTATGTCTTTCTTTAAAATTTTTTTATATCTTTCTTTATATTTTTATAGTCTTCTTTATAAATTATTTATATTTTTTCTTATAATTTTCTATATAATTTGGTAAAGTGCGGAAATTTTGGACTTTTCCACACTTTTTTCTACTGATTAAATATCTAATTTTACATTCCAAATAATCTTAAAATTAACTTCATATTAACATTAAATGCATTTCCTATTAAAGTAAACATTCCTCTTACAGTTCCATTTATGCAAGGAGATATTATTAGACTTGCAATACCTGTAATCCATACAACTACAAAAACAATATATAAAATCATTTCATTTTTTTCAAACCATACTCTTGCATTATATGGCAAAAAGTGATTTAGTATTTTAGAGCCATCAAGTGGTGGAAGTGGTATTAAATTAAACAGTCCTAATCCTACATTTATTAATATTAATTCCATAATAAATACAAGTACTAACCATATTGCTCGTGATGATAAATTAACCAATACGTTATATTTTACTAGTAAGGTCAATACTATAGTAGATACTATTGCAATGAAAAAATTCATCAATGGTCCTGCAATTGAAACAATCGCTTCTGCTTTGGTCATTGATATATTTCTTTTGAAGTTTCTTGGGTTAATTTGTACCGGTTTTCCCCATCCAAAACCTGCTACAATTAGTAATGCAAATCCTACAGGATCTATATGTTTTAATGGATTTAAAGTTAACCTTCCTTGTGCTCGTGGTGTATTATCTCCTAATCTATCTGCAGAAAAGGCATGAGCAAATTCGTGAAATGTTATAGCTATTAGTATAGCTGGTAATGTTAATATCAATATTAGTATACTATCTGTATCTGTAAGTCTACTAACAATATTTCTTAATACAAAAATACCTAAAATAATATATAAAATTCTTTTGTCAAAACTAAACATAATTTTCCTTTCATCAAAAAAATTTTTTCTTTTTTAAGCCATTTTTTAGCTTAAAGGTTTCATTGTTGGAAAAAGTAATACATCTCTTATGGATATAGAATCTGTAAGTAGCATAACTAATCTATCAATTCCTATTCCTAATCCACCAGTTGGAGGCATACCATATTCTAAGGCTTGAATAAAATCTTCATCCATCATTCCAGCTTCTTCATCTCCAGCCTCTCTTGCTTCAACTTGTTTTTTAAATCTTTCATATTGATCAATAGGATCATTTAATTCTGAGAATGCATTTCCATATTCACGTCCACCTATAAATACTTCGAATCTCTCTGTTAAACGCGGATCAGTAGATTTTCTTTTTGCTAATGGTGAAATTTCCACTGGATAATCATATATAAATGTCGGTTGTACTAATGTTTTCTCTACATATTCATCAAAGAATAAACTTATAACATCCCCTCTTGTTTCCTTTGTTGGATCAGGAATTACAATTCCTTTCTCTTTTGCTAGAGCAACAGCTTCTTCATCTGAATTAATTGTATTAAAATCAATTCCTGTAACTTCTTTTATAGAATCTATCATTGTTATTCTCTTCCAAGATGGTGTTAAATCTATTTCTTGTCCTTGATATGTTATCTTAGTTGACCCTATAACTTCATTTGCACATCTTGAGAAAATTTCTTGGGTTATATCCATCATATCATTGTAATCTTGATATGCCGCATATAATTCTAGTTCTGTAAATTCGGGATTATGTCTTATATCCATTCCTTCATTTCTAAAAACTCTACCCATTTCATATACTTTATCAATTCCACCTACTATTAATCTTTTTAAATTTAATTCCAATGCTATTCTTAAATACATTGAAATATCTAATGCATTATGATGTGTTTGAAAAGGTTTAGCTGTTGCTCCTCCTGAAATTGTGTTTAATATAGGTGTTTCGACTTCTAAATATCCTTTTTCATCTAGTATTTTACGAATTTCTTTTATTATTTTACTTCTTATTTCAAAACTTTTTTTCACTTCAGGATTTACTATTAAATCAACATATCTTTGTCTATAACGTAGATCTGGATCTTTAAGTCCATGAAATTTTTCAGGTAATGGACGTAATGATTTTGATAATAAAGTTACTTCTTTAGCATGTACCGAAATTTCCTCTGTTCTTGTTTTAAATACAAATCCTGTTATTCCTATAAAATCTCCTATATCATATGTTTTAAACGATTTGTAACTTTCCTCTCCTAAGTCATTTATACTAACATAACTTTGAATTTTTTCGTCACAATCTTGTATTGTGCAAAAAGAGGCTTTTCCCATTATTCTTTTTGCAATTATTCTACCTGCAATTGTCACATCTTTTTCTTCAAATTTATCATAATTTTCTTTTATCTCTCCTGCTGTATTAGTTCTGTTAAATTTTGTTATTTGATAAGGATCTTTTCCCTGTTGTTGTAATTCTAATAGTTTTTCTCTTCTTACCTTCATTAATTGATTTAAATCTACTTCTTGATCGTTCATATCATTTACTTCATTTTCACTCATAAATAAACTGTTCCTCCTTTTTATAATTACTAAACTTTCAATATTATATATTAAAACCCTTTAAAAGTAAAGACTTTTAAAAGCTTTTCTTCATTGCTTACGTTTCAAATAGTTACAGTTTTGGTACTTAGATTACCTATAATTTAAGAATCCGAACTGTAACATCAAATCCCCATTCAATTAACAAACTTTTCTTAATTCCCTAGCATGATTCAAAGAATTTTCTGTAATATCACCACTAGAAATTCTTGCAATTTCGTTTATAACCTCATGTTCATTAAGTAACTTTATATCTGTAACTGTCTTTCCATTTTTTATTTTCTTATTAATAAAATAATTATAATCTCCCCTTGCTGCAATGCTTGGTTGGTGCGTTACACATAATACTTGATGCTTTTGTGATATAATTTTAATTTTTTCACCAACTGATTTTGCTGCTTTACCACTTATTCCTGTATCTATTTCATCAAAAATCATGACAGGAACTTTATCTGAATCAGCTAAAACAGTTTTTATTGCAAGCATAATTCTAGATATTTCTCCCCCTGAAGCTATCTTGGCAAGTGTTTTTGCATCATCTCCTATATTAGTTGAAATTAAAAATTCTACCTCATTTAATCCATTTTCTGTGAATTCACCATTTGAATCAAATTTTATATAAACGCTAAATTTTGCATTTGGCATTTCTAATTCTGCAAGTTCCTTATTTATACTAGAACTTAAAATTTCACCATACTTTTTACGTGATTTATTCATGCTGATACATATAATAGACATTTCGTCTTCTAACACTTTTAACTGTTCTTTTAATTCATTGTTACGTGATTCACAGTTTTCTATATTATATATCTCTTCTTCCACATTTTTTCCATATTCCAATATTTCCCTAATACTGTTACCATATTTTCTTTTAAGTGAATATATTAGATCCAACCTTTGTTCTACACTATTTCTCCTTTCTTCATCAAATATTAATTCACTGTTCATATCTGATACATCTCTAGATAATTCTTGTACTTCATAATATATATTTTTCAACTCAATTAACTTGTTTTGATATTTATCTCCTAAGTTTTCTATTTTTTCAAAACATCTAATAGAATTATTTATTGCTTCTATTGCATTATTATCTAGGTTCTCTTCTATCTCTAATAAATTAGTATATATTTTCTCGGAGTTTTTCATCATCCTATGTAATTCGTTTAGTTCTTCTTCCTCTCCTTCTTTTAGATCTGCTTCATTTATTTCTCCTAATTGATATCTAAGTAAATCTAATTTGCGTTGTTTCTCTTTTTCATCACCATAATTTTTTTTCAATTCTTTTTTTATGTCATTATAACTTCTAAATAATTCTAAATATTTTGATTTTTGATTAACTATTTCATCACCTATAAAATTATCTAAATATTTTATATGTTCTTGCCTTTTCATTAGTACCTGATTATCATTTTGACCATGTATATCTATAACATTACTCATAAATTCCTTTAATTCATTTACAGTAACCAATCTTCCATTTATTTTACATGTATTTCTACCACTATCATAAATCTCCCTTGAAACCACAATACTTCCATCTATTGAGTTTTCATTATTTGGTAGAAACAAATTCAATTCAACTAAAGAATAGCTTTCTCCCTTTCTAATCATTTCCTTTGAAAATCTATCCCCAGAAATAATTCCCAATGAATCTATTATCAATGTTTTTCCAGCCCCAGTTTCACCAGTTAAAACATTAAAACCATCATTAAATTCCACAGTCAAATCCTCAATAATTCCTATATTTTTTATATGCATTGTACTTATCATATACAAACCTCCATTTGTCGAACTCTTGTTTTATTATAATTTAATTTTACACAATTGTCAATACATTTTTTAAAAGAATGTTTCGACCTTTTTCTACAAGTTACAGTTTAGGTACTTAAATTTTCCAAAACATGAATAAATCCTTTAAAATCATCAAATACTACCCACAAGAAAGTGAGGTAATTATATGTACAATTTTAGAACAGACATGGCAGACGAAAGAAAAGATATCTACAAAAAAACAAATAGACTTGAAAATATTCCCGGAATTGAAACATCGGAAAACATAATTAATGAAAATATAAAAACAAACACCGTAAAAATAATAGATTCACAAGGAGAACAAGCAATTGGAAAACCCATAGGAACATATGTAACCATTGATGTAAAAAATCTAAAAATAGCTACTGATGAAGATATTGAAAAAGCCTCTGATGTGGTAAAAGATGAACTTAAAAAAATTATTGATTCACACTGTGAAAGTCAAGATGAAATATTGGTAGTAGGATTGGGAAATCAATTCGTAACACCTGATTCTCTTGGTCCTAAGGTAGTCTCTGAAATTGACATCACAAAACATTTTATAAAATATACACCTCAATATGTAACAGAAGGAACTCGTTCTGTTTGTGCTATTGCACCAGGGGTTCTAGGAACTACAGGAATTGAAACAACAGAAATTATTAAAGGAATCGTAGATAATGTAAAACCAAAGATGTTAATAGTAATAGACAGTCTTGCATCAAAAAGTATTGAAAGAATTAGTAGTACCGTACAAATATCAGATACCGGAATAGTTCCTGGTGGTGGAGTTGGAAATGCCCGAGAAGAGTTAAGTGTTAATACTATAGGAATACCAGTTATAGCAATTGGCGTACCTATGGTTGTGGAATCAGCAGTTTTAGTTAATGATTGTCTAGATTTATTTATAGGAAAATTGCAAGATGAAGCTAAATCAAATGATTATTTAAATGCATTAAAAAATCAGGATAATTATGAAGAAATAAAAGAAAGTTTGAACCCTACCGGCTATAATATGATTGTTACTCCGAAGGAAATTGATGATTTGATTGAAAATATGAAAGATGTTGTTGCTAGGGCCATTAATTTTGCTGTTTAGAGGTTTTTATACTATCCGTTTTTATATAATTGAATATATAGAAGTATCGTAAAACTAGCATGTTAAAAAAGTGTTAAATATAAAAAATAGAGTGTCAAAGAAATCTTGAAATTTCTTGATACTCTAATCATTTAAAGTTTTGGTGACCCGTACGGGAATCGAACCCATGATTCGGCCTTGAGAGGGCCGCGTCTTAACCGCTTGACCAACGGGCCATAATTTTGTGCTACTTAATATTTATAACATATTTCACACAAAATAGTCAACTATTCTACACACATTTTTAAAATTTCTTTTAATCTTTCATCCTGTTTCGTCAAATATAAGTAGCCTATTAATCCTTCAAATGCAGTTGAATACATATAATCTGCTGGATTAGCATTTTTAGGCAAATGATGGTTTTCTGCATTTCTTGCCCTTCTTACTATATCTTTTTCATGATTTGATAATTTTTCCTCAATACTTTTTAGTATGTCCGCCTGAGCCTTAGCTTTCACATATTTTATGGATTCAATATGTAATTTATGGGGTTTTAATTTAGTATTATTTACTAAATTTGTTCTTATATATAATTCATAAACAGCATCACCTATATATGCCCAAGTTAGAGGAGATAACATATTCACATCTGTTTCATTTTTTTCTCTATCAATTAATTCCATTAGTTTACTCCTTTTATCTTTTATTTTACTACATTTTAATAATTTGCCTTTTCAATAGTAATTCTCCCAATTTTACCGCTTCTAAACTCATCTAATAAAATTCTAGATACCTTTTCATAATCAATTCTTCCTCCAGCTATAATAGCACCTCTCTTTTTGGCTATTACATCTATAATTTGCAATATCTTATCATTATCTTCTCCATCACTGCTCAATATATTATTAACTAAGGTTTCTTCTAATTTATATCTTTCAATAATATTTTTTTTATAATCTTTAATTAAAAATTTCATTAATTCAAATGCTATTTCAGTTGCTTCTAAAATATCATCCTTAATGGTACCTGTAAAAGCAAGATTTAAGCCAACTTCTTCAGACTCAAACTTTGGCCATAAAACTCCTGGTGTATCCATTAATTCAATTCCATCACCAACTCTAATCCATTGCTTTTGCCTTGTCACTCCAGGTTTATTACCTACTTGAGCTGTATTTTTTTTAGTAATCCTATTTATAAAAGATGATTTACCTACATTTGGTATTCCTAAAACCATAATTCTAGTTGACTTACCTACTCTACCTTTATTTACAAATTTTTCTTTATCTTCTTTTGCCACGTTTTCCACTGCTTTTACAACATCATTTATTCCCTTCCCACTGTTAGCATCAGTTATAACGGTATGAATTCCATTACTTTCAAAATATTTAATCCATTTCTTAGTTTCAATTTCATCAGCTAAATCTGCTTTATTCAAGACAATAATTTTTTTCTTATTTTTAGTATATTCTCTAACATCTGGATTTTGGCTTGATCTAGGTATTCTTGCATCTAATATTTCAACTATAACATCTATTAGTTTTAAATCTTCTATTATTTGTATTTTAGTCTTTGCCATGTGTCCAGGATACCAATTAATGTTTGACACATTTTCCATTCTATCACTTCCTACATAAGTTAATTTATGTAATTATACCATACATGTAAGAAAAAAGAAATAACTTCAATTCATTAAATTTTCTCATTGAAATATACGGTTACAATTCAGGTACCCGAATTGTAACTTTATAAATAGTAGAAATAACAATATTTTATATACTACTAATGAACATTCAACAATTCAAAAGTTTTACAAATATTGCACTCTTTGCAAATCACCAATCTTTTTCCAAAAATCAGCTTCAAAGTCTCTATAAATTCATCCTCCTCAACCAACAAATGAACAATAAGCCTTTTAGGCAACAAATTAAGCAATGCATTTAAACAATAATCCTTAGAAGAAAATGAAATATCAGATAAATACTTTGGATGTTCAAACTGATTATCATAAATCAAAATATTCTGCATTTTATCTAATAATATGGGCTCTGAATTTGAATAAATTACATGAATAGTATCGGTTTTACATTTTTGAGAATTTATATATCCTTTAAGTAATTCTATAAATTCCTTATACTCTTTATCTATAATAAACTTATTAACAGCAATATCCACACATTCTTCGATCAAGGAATTATATTCAAACAATCTAAAATTAACAAAACCATCTAATATAAAAAACTTATGCTCTGAAATGTAATCTACTAAACAAGAAAAAACTTTTTCTTTTCTTTCATAAAACTCATTAGAAACCTCATTCTCCAACAATTCTACACAATTATTATAAATCATATTCCTTTCTTCAGAATCAAAATAGAAAAAGTCACAATTAATTATTCTTTTAACAATATTTTTCTCATAATATTTTATAATACATTTTGTCAAAACATCAGATAATTTATATATGAACATGTCTCTATTTTTTCCCGTATAATGAACTATAACATTTTTATAATATTTGAATGAATTTTGTGAAATATAGGTATTTTCTAAATCCATATTTTGAATTTCTGTTAGTAGATAATCTAATAAAATTTGATTATTGTTTTTTATACAAAAAGATTTCATTAATAAATTCTCCTTTCTCATGCATATGTATATTATCTACTAAAATTTGATTTGATATACATATATTATTCTGAGAAAAGGAATTTTGAAACTTGTATTTTATTTAAAAATTATAATTTATTTTGATAATTTAAAATCATGTTTATTATGTAATATATCTTGTCATTTAAGAACTATATTTTACAACTATAAAAACAAATTATATTTATTTAATGTAATCTTCTTTTTATTTAGATAACTTAATATGTTATTCTCTCCATCCAAATTAAATTCTAAACTATAACTACACAATTGTTGATTTATGACTTTAAACTGTTTATTTATATTATTAATTCCATATTTTCCATCACCTAAAATTGGGTATCCAATACTAGCCAAGTGTGCCCTAATTTGATGAGTTCTGCCAGTATGCAATTCTACATCTAAAACAGCCAAATTTCTTTTGACATCTTTTTTTATAACCTTATACGATGTAACAATTTTTCTATAACCAGTTTTAGGTCTTTCAGAAATATACACCATGGATTTCTTTTCATCCTTAAATAGATAGGCTTCTAATGTTTTTGACTCAATTTTAGGAATTCCTACAACCACACATCTATAATGTTTATTGATTTTTTGCTCTTTAAACATATCTGATATAATTTCTAGGCTTTCCTTATTTCTCGCAAACATAACAAGTCCAGTAGTATTTCTATCTAATCTATGGCAAGGCTTAATAAACTGGTTTTTAAACTGCTTTTGAGCATAGCTTTCCACAGAATGTTCTCCAGTTACTTCAATATTAGCTGGCTTATCAAATACTACTATATTAGAATCTTCATAAACAATATCTATTTTTTCTTCCTTCATTCCAAATAGCATTTCATCGACTATATAAACTTTAACTTCCTCTCCCTCATATACAGTTTTATTTTCTGAAATTCTAACATCATTTATTCTAATATCTTTTTTTCTTAAAGCTTTGTTAAAAGTGTTGTTTGTTAACCCATCAAAATTATCAAATAATAAATTACTTAATTTTTTTCCATTATATTTTTTTATAACTTTCAATATTCTCATATAATTATTATATATTATTTGTTGCAAAAAGTATATATTTATGATATTAAAATATAAAAAGTTACAAAAATATGATATAATATTTACATAACCAAAAGGAGGTATATTTTAATGGATGATAAAAAACTAATAACAATTCTGGTTCCCGCATACAACGAAGAAGCTGTGCTAGATATGCTATACGAAAGATTAGCAACTCTAATGAACTCAATGACGAACTACAATTTTGAAATATTATTTATAAACGATGGTAGCAAAGACAACACGCTATCTATAATGAAAAATTTAAGAGCAATAGACAATAGGGTTTGTTATTTAAACCTATCAAGAAATTATGGAAAAGAAATAGCTATGATAGCTGGACTTGACTATTCAAAGGGAGATGCAGTTGTTATAATTGATGCAGATTTACAAGATCCTCCAGAACTAATACCTCAGATGATACAATATTGGGAACAAGGATATGATGATGTTTATGCAAAGCGAAAATCTAGAAAAGGTGAAACATGGCTAAAAAAATTTACATCCAAAATGTTTTATAAAACTTTACAAAGTGTTACAAATATAGAAATCCAAAAAGATACTGGAGACTTTAGACTATTAGATAGACGTTGTGTTGAAGCACTAAAACAATTTAGAGAATCTCAACGTTATACTAAAGGTTTGTTTAGTTGGATTGGATATAATAAAAAAGAAATACTTTATGAAAGAGATTCAAGAGCAGCAGGTAAGACAAAATGGAACTATAAAAAATTAATTGATTTATCTATAGATGGACTAACTTCTTTTACAACTGCACCTCTTAGGTGGTCTGCTATAATTGGTATATTAATTTCTCTTGCCGGTTTTATATATATGCTGGTTATAATTATAAAAACCCTTATTTATGGAATAGATGTTCCTGGATATGCCTCAACAATGGTTGTAATGTTATTTTTAGGAGGAATTCAACTTATCTTTTTAGGTGTGATTGGCGAATATTTAGGTAGAGCATTTTATGAAACAAAAAATAGGCCGATTTACTTTGTAGATACATATAATGAGGAAAGAGAAACAAATATGAAATAGCACACTAAGGTATCTTTGAAAAATTTAGGAATACTTCAAAGATGCCTTAGTTATAACAGTTCTATATGATCAAATTGATTCCATTCCTCCCTCTAAATTATATACATTTACGTAACCTAACTTTTGTAGTTTATTCATAGCTTTGCAACTTCTTCCACCATACTCACAATATACTATAATTAAATCCGTTTGATTCTTTACAAACCTCCCTATCTTTTCTTCAATATCTTGCAATGGAATATTAATTGCACCTTGTAAATGATTATACATATACTCATCTCTTGTTCTAACATCTATAACTATAATATTAGGATTTTCCTTTAACATTTTTTTCATAATCGAATAATTTATATCATTACCACAAGTACGCATTAGTCTCTTTTTTAACTTATATATTAATTTCTTCATCATTGCTCCTCCCTTCTTGGTAAATTATTTAATGCTTAATGTGGACCTTTTTAAAAACAAAAAAAGACATCATAATATATAATATTCATAATGTCTTTTTTTGGCTTATTAACTCTATAAAATTATTCTTCTTTTTGCTTTTTTTCAGTAATCTGTTTTTCATAAATTCCTGTTAATACTGTGATGATACTAATATATATGATAACACCAACTGGCATTACTAATCTATTTACAGGATATCTAGTAATAGCTATTATAGCAGAATATAGAAGTTCTGCTGTAATAATCGAACTAATAACTTGATAAATAACTTTTGATGGACCTACTTTTCTAAATCTTATAATCATATAAACTAGTATTATTACCGTTGCTACAGTTAATGGTATAACATAAGGTTTTACAATATCTCTTAATCTGTTTCTTGGTATATAATTTACATTCATATCATCAATAGTATTTTCTAATTCAAACTTTTCATTTATCTTATTATTCAATAATTCCTTTTGCTCATCATTTATCTCATTAACTTTAATAGCTACACCATCACTATAAGCACCTGTTTTTTGTATCTCAACATTAGCATTATTAAAAACTTCATCTGTTATAGTTTTTATATCACTAATATTAAAGTCCTTTCCTATATTTATATCTATTAAATGATATCCCTTATAAGTAATATCCACTTTAAAACCTAATGTAGCAACTATTACAATTCCTATAATAATTACAATTGCTAATACTGCAAAAATTTTATTTTTCATGTTTAATCCCTCTTTCAATTTATTTATTTTTTACATTTACTAAAATAGCTCTAGTTATAATATTGTTAAATATTTCAAATAAAATTATTCCCCAGAATATTATCATTCCAAATCCACTTATTTCCAATATATTTGCGAAAGCAATTATAACAGAAACTATAAATGCTGGAATTATCATTTTAGTGAATTCTAAAGTCTTTGTTGCAAATACTTTAGGTGTTATTTTTTCATTGCTTAATATTTTAATTAAATAAATAAATTGCAATATTAACATTCCTGCTAGTGAAACAATTGATGCAATTGATATTTGTACCTTTGTATATCTTAATACAAGTAATAATAATGCTCCAAATCCTAATATGCTAAGTTCTGCTAAAAGTCCCTTTAATTTATATCTAAATAGTAAGTATACAAACATTACAGTCACAATTACTCCAAATACGCTTATAATTCCTATTTTACTTATGTTTGAATGAACATCATTAGCATATTCAGCTGAATAGCTTAATGGTAATTGATTATTTTCCATTAATACTTTTCTACAATTTGCTGAAATTAAAGCATCATTTAATTCTTTTTCATCTGTTGTATAAGAGCCTAAACTTAAAGGCAATGTTCCATTCACTACAGTATCTAAGAATTCTGTTTCACTCATACCATCTGTACTTAACATGTTATTTCCATCTACATAAATCTGAATAGTATTTTCTTTTTCATTTCCTTCTTCATCAGTTGGAACAACATAATTGTTTTTCATGTCTTTAAATTTCTTTACTGCATCATTAGTAAATTGTAAATTAATTGTCACAATTGACCCAAAGTAGTTTGCATATGTATCATCTACTTCTGTTACTACTTTGCTAATACTATTATTGTCTCCTATTAATTCCTCTGTTTCATTGATTTTTATTTCAATTTTACCAGTTGCGAAAGCACTTTGTAATATTGTTGAATTTATATCCTTAGGAACTTCTATAATAATGCTACCTGAATTTTCATCAAGTCTTACTGTATATTGTTGAACATCTAATTGCTCTAATCTTTTTTCGATTATATCTTTAGCTTTTTTGTAATTTTCTAGTGTATAGACATTCTCAGCTTGTCCATCTTTTTCATCTGATGTATTTTCAGTTGATTGAGAATCTTCTGATTCTCCATTTTCTGTACTATTTTCTTCTGAATTTGTATCTCCAGATTCAGTTTCATCTGAGTTATTTTCATCTGATGAATTTTCCTCTGAATCATTCTCTTCTGATGTAGTTTCTTCTTCTTGAGTACTTTCAGAAGTAGTTTCTTCATCTTTTTCTACATCTAATTTTACAATAGTATTCGTATCCAAATCCATTCCTAGAATATATTCGGGTAGAATATTTTTCATAACATTTCTATCCTTTACATATATTCCTCCAAATGAAACTAAACATAATAATATTATCACTAATATTGCTAAAATTAATTTTAAAGACCCTTCTTTTTTCACTTTTATTCCTCCCATTTTAAAGTAATTTTGTATCATTGATAATTAATTCAAACCATATATTTAAAAATTTTGCTGCATGTTTGCTCATCATAGTTCTATCCATAAAAATTTCAAAGTAATTTAATACTGGTGAAATATAGGTATCAATTGTTAAATCTAAAATCACCTTTCTGTTTTCTTTTGAAATGGCAAAATCAGCATTTGTTACAGCATAATTAACTTTATCATGCTTATCAAATGTAGCTATATTGGTATTTACGACTCTGTCTCTATGGACATCTGATTTGTCAGCTAATATTAAAGCTGCTGAAATATCACTGACTGCAGTCCCAGTTTTTTCATCATGATTACCAATTGCCATCATAATTTCAGTTCTTTCCTTAGAATCCATTCCCATATCTTTTAGAATTTGATATGCAAGAATTGCTCCAGAATGAGCATGGTCTGTTCTATTTACACAATTTCCTATATCGTGTAAATAACCGGCAATTCTGGCAAGTTCGACTCTTCTTTGATCATATCCTAATGTTTCTAAAACATCTCCTGCTCTCTTGGATACTATTCCTATGTGTCTAAATGAATGCTCTGTGTACCCTAAGGCATTTAATTGGTCTTGGGAACTTAAAATCAATTGCTGTACTTCCGGATTTTTCTTTATGTCTTGCAAAGTTATCATATCATTCCTCCAATTACTTTTAAATTTTATATTAAATTTATAAAAATATCAACTATTTTTGTAAATTTATTGATATTTTTTATTCGATTTTATTGTTATTATTATATAAGTAGCTTAATTATAATAATTATGAGGATTTCAATTTATCTATTTCCTATATTTACTCCTATTATTCCGCCCAATGCTCCAAGAATTAAACCAACAATAATAATTATAATTGAATTTATATTAAAGCTAAAACCACACAAAGCAATGCTAGATAAAATATATAAACTTAATATGTATATTCCTCCTACACAAATACCATTAACTATTCCATTTTTTTTGATTTTCAAACAACTAATAGAACTACCTATTAATATACTTATTCCTGTTATTGTAGTAATAACAGGTTTTATTGTACTTTCTTGAACATCAGTATTTACTAATATTATAGCATAGATTAGAATACTAATAACACTTAAAATTATTGATATAATAAATCCTTTTAAAATTAAATACACATTATTATTCTTATCTGTTTTCTTAATGTTATTCATAAAAATCAAAACCTTTCTTTTCGTAGTATTTCTATTGTAATATTATTGACTATTATCGATTTTTAGAACAAAAAAAGAGTATTAATAAAGTAGTTTTATTTATATTTTGTATATTAATATGCGTATTATTTCTTTATTAATCTCTTTTTATTATTAAGTTACTTTTAGGTATACACTTGTTTTAAACATTCCTTAACCATTTGATTTATTACCATCAGTATTGCTGTTAGAATTGTTTTTATTTGTACTATTACTATTTGTGTTATTACTATTTGTATTATTGCTATTTGTGTTATTACTATTTGTATTATTACTATTTGTATTATTACTATTTGTGCCATTTTTACTATCTAAACTATTAACATACTTAATTAAATCCACTTTTTTATTATCCTGTATAGCATTAAACTCTTCTTTACCATTAACTTCTTCTTTAAAAACCTTAACTAAATTATTTTTTACCAATACCAAATTGTTCTTTGTAATTACTCCATACTTTTCACCCTTTTTTACAATTATGGCATTTAATTCTGGAACAATTAGAACATTACCACTAGCATTTGAAGATGTGCAACCTAAATCATCATATTCCATTTTTATGACTTCTTTTCCACTTAAATTTACGAATCCCCAATACTTGTCTTTTTTTACAGGAATCAAACTATCATATAAAATATATCTATTATCTATATCATTATCAGTAAATTTAGATATATCAATTCCAATTTCCTTATACTCAATTGGTAATATTTCCTTTTCATTTAGACCTACAATTCCATACTTAATTGAATTATTATCTTTTCCAGATGATGCTGTTGAAGAAGATGATGAAGATGGAGATGATGTTGTTGACGAAGATGATGTTGTTGTTTTGGTATTTGCTTCAGTAACTATAAACAATTCTTCATTTATAGGTCTTATATCTCCATATTGAGGCGCTACTACAGTTTCCTTTCCATTGTTTTCATACAATTGTACTATACCTTTAGTTCCATTTTCTGACTCTACTATTAACTGATTATATCTTTCAACATATTCTATACTATCATATTTAGGCGTTATTATAGATGAAGTAGTTACTGTTGTTATTTTACTTTTGTTTTTTGTTTCTGTAGAACTTGATACTGTAGCTAATCCTAATTTTTCAGTATCATCTTTTATTATAACATAACCATCTTTTAACAATTTCTTATTTGTATAAGAGACATCCCAAACTATAGAATTATCAGGATTAAAAGTTGCTGAGCTTTGTTGATTATAATAACTTTCCAAATATCCTATTGAAGTAATTGTAAATATATTATTGGCATCATTAAAAGTAGTATTCATTGCGACTTTTGAAGCATTTATTGGCATATATATTTTACCATCTTCTGCTTTTATAATTGGATTATCTAAAGTATAGTATGTCATTTCATTTGTATCTTCTAAAACCTTATAAATCTTATTAGAACCAACTTTGAAAAATGTGCTTTCATAATTATTCGTAACATAACATTTGTTTTCATCTTCGGTATCTTTGTCACCACTTTTATAACTATAACCATTATATGGTGTAATTCTGGTTAAACCTTCTATCCAAATATAATTAATATTATCTTTATTCAATAAATAATCTTCATAATTATATTCTTTTGTATCAACAACTAACTTTATTTTATTTCCCTTAGAGGTAGATACATATGCTACTAATGCTACTATAATAAATATTAAAATAATAATTCCTATTCCCAAGGCTATTAAAATTTTCTTATTATTCCTATTAGTATTATAACTTTCATCTATTAGATTCATTATAAGCCCTCCTATTCTTCTGTATAACCATATTTTTTGTAAAATTCGTTTTTGAAATTCAATAAATTGTCATTTTCTATTTCTATTCTAACCTTTTCCATTAATTTAGTCAAGAACTTTAGGTTATGAATTGATAATAAACGTACTCCTAAAATTTCATTAGCCTTAATTAAATGGCGTATATATGCTCTTGTATAATTTTTGCAAGTATAGCAATCGCATTCAGGATCTAATGGTGTAAAATCTCTTTCATATGTAGCATTTCTTACAACCACTTTTCCATTCCATGTCATTGCGGTTCCATTCCTTGCAATTCTTGTTGGTAAAACGCAATCACACATATCAATTCCAGCTATTGCAGCCTCTATTAAGTAGTCAGGTGTTCCAACTCCCATTAAATATCTTGGTTTATTAACTGGCATTTTAGGTGCTGTATATCTTAAAATATCTAAAAATTCTTCCTTTGTTTCACCCACACTTATTCCACCTATCGCATATCCTGGTAAATCAAGTGCAACTAAATCTTCCAAACTTTTATCTCTTAAGTCTTTATAAAATCCACCTTGAATAATACCAAATAAAGATTGTTCTTCAATATTTTTATGAGCTTCTTTACAGCGTTTTGCCCATCTTGTAGTTCTTTCCATAGATTGTTTTGTATATTCATATGTTGCTCCATGTTCAACACATTCATCAAAAGCCATTATAATATCTGCACCTAGGTCTTCCTCAATTTCCATAACTTTTTCTGGAGTAAATAAATGCTTACTTCCATCTAAATGAGATTTGAATTCTACTCCTTCTTCACTTATAGTACGTAAATCGCCTAAGCTAAAAACTTGAAATCCACCACTATCTGTAAGAATTGGTCTATCCCATTTCATGAAATTATGAAGCTTTCCTGCTTCTCTTACTAATTTACTTCCTGGTCTTAAATATAAATGATATGTATTTGATAAAATAATTTGAGTATCTATTTCTTTTAATTCTTCAGGGGTCATTGATTTAACAGTTGCTTGGGTTCCAACTGGCATAAATACTGGTGTTTGAATATCTCCATGAGGAGTATGGATTACACCTCTTCTTGCACCTGTTAGTTTATCTTCATGTATTAATTCATATGTTACTGCTGGTTTCATTTAATCTTATCTCTCCTTTTCTTCCATATTTTATTATTTTATAAACATAGCATCTCCAAAACTAAAAAATCTATATTTTTCATTCACTGCTTTCTCATATGCACTCATAACGAAATCTTTACCAGCTAATGCTGAAACTAACATTATTAAAGTAGATTCTGGTAAATGGAAATTTGTAATCAAACAATCTATACATTTAAATTTGTATCCAGGGTAAATAAATATGCTTGTATCGCCTTCTGTTTCTTTTACAAATCCGCTTACTATCAGCTACTGATTCTAATACTCTACAAGAAGTAGTTCCTACAGAAATGATTCTACCACCATTTTTTTTAGCGTTATTAATTTTATCTGCATCTTCTTGTTTTATATAATAGTGTTCAGAATGCATATCGTGTTCTTCAATATTATCAACTTTTACAGGTCTAAAAGTTCCAATTCCAACATGTAAAGTTACATTTGCAATTTCTACACCTTTTTCTTTTATTTTTTCTAATAATTCATCTGTAAAATGTAATCCTGCTGTTGGAGCTGCTGCTGAACCTTCATATTTTGCATATACAGTTTGATATCTATCCTTGTCTTTTAATCTTTCCTTAATATATGGAGGTAATGGCATTAATCCAATTTCATCTAAAATCTCATTAAAGATTCCATTATACTCGAATTTTACTCTTCTGTTTCCATTATCCATATGTTCTAAAATTTCAGCTTTTAAACGGCCCTTTCCAAATATAACTTTAATACCTTGTTTCAATCGCCTTCCCGGATGAACCATTACTTCCCAAATATCTCCTTCAATCCTATTTAAAAGTAAAAATTCTACATTTACGCCTGTTTCTTCCTTTACTCCATATAATCTTGCAGGAATAACTTTGGTATTATTTCTTACTAAACAATCTCCTGGTTTTAAATAATCTAATATATCTTTAAAAACTTTATGTTCAATTGATTTGTTTGTTTTATCTAAAATCATTAATCTTGATTCATCTCTTTTTTGAATTGGTGTTTGAGCTATTAATTCTTCTGGTAAATTATAATTAAAATCTGATACTTTCATTTTTCTTTTCACTTTTCCTTTTCTTTTACTTTTACATAATAACTTGAAATATTATACTAGAAAATTACTTAAAAAGCAATATTTTATTATAAATTCAAAATCGTAAAGATTATTGTTTAATACTTTTGCAATTAACCATCCAATTCTAATAGTTATGAAATTCTTAGCATTATGTATACGGACGTAATGTATGTCACGTACAAATATAGTGGCTATGGAGCAGGCTTAACTGTAATGTTAGATTCCGAAACAGGAAAACCTCTTACCTATGCCAACTAGCAGAAGTACAGAAATGGCGAAAATAATTAAATACTGAAAAAAGAGAATGTGTGCCCATTCTCTTTTTTTCAATGTCTAATAATTTTTATTTCTATGAATGACTATATTTGATTTTATTTCAAAGCCTCACTACACTTATGACATATTGTAGGATTTTCCTTATCCTCCCCAACTGTAGTTGAATACATCCAACATCTTTCACATTTTTCCCCATCAGCAACTTCAACTCTTATATCGGATTTACCCTGTATAACCTCTAATCCAGAAACTATAAATACCGTCATCAATAAATCTTTATTTTCTTGTAAAAATTCATACTCTTCACCTTCTGCTGATATGACAACTTTAGCATTTAATGAATGTCCTATAACTTTTGCAGCTCTTGCCTCTTCTAATTTTTTTGCAACATCTTCTTTTATTTTTAATATTCTATCCCATTTAATTTCTAATTCTTTGTTTTCATATTTTGGATTAACTGTTGGATAGAACTCCATCATTACACTTTCTGCATTCTCATTAACTTTATGCTTCATATATTTCCATATTTCTTCTGCAGTAAATACAGTCATTGGAGCTAATATTCTAACTAATGCATTTAATATCTCATACATGACTGTTTGTGCGGATTTTCTTTCAATAGAATCAGGCTTAGCAGTATATAATCTATCTTTTATTATGTCTAAATAAAAATTACTCATATCAACTACACAGAATGTATTTATTGCCTGATATGCTTTATTGAAGTCATATGCATCATATGCCTTGGTACATTCATCAACTAACTTATTCAATCTTGTTAGTGCCCATTTATCAATTTCTTGTAGTTCTTCATAATTTGCTGGATTATTAACATCAAAATCATCAGTATTTCCTAATATATATCTTGCAGTATTACGTATCTTTCTATAAACTTCTGATACTTGTTTTAATATTTCTTTAGATAATCTTACATCTGATTTATAATCTGAAGATAATACCCAAAGTCTTAATATGTCTGCACCATATTCATCTACAACCTCTTGTGGATCTATACCATTTCCTAATGATTTATGCATTTGTCTACCTTGTGCATCTACTGTCCATCCATGTGTTAAAACTTCTTTATATGGAGCATTTCCAGTTACTGCAATTGCTGTTAATAATGAAGATTGGAACCATCCTCTATATTGGTCAGCACCTTCCAAATACAAGTTTGCAGGATATGGAAGTCCTCTTTCAACAAGTACACTTTGATGTGTTGAACCAGAATCAAACCATACATCCATTATGTCTGTTTCTTTTCTAAATTCTGTGCATCCGCATTTATCGCATTTTGCATTTTCTGGCAACAATTCCTTTTCGTCTAAATCATACCAACAATTTGTACCATGTTCTTTAACTAAATTGCATATTTTTTCTAAGCTTTCACCTGTAACATACTCTTTTTCACAGTTCTTGCAATAGAAAATTGGAATTGGAACACCCCATGTTCTTTGACGAGAAATACACCAATCATTACGTTCTTCAATCATTCTAGTTATACGTTCTTCTCCCCACTCTGGAATCCAATTAACAGTTTTAATTTGATTTAACGCATCTTTTCTGAATTTATCTATTGAAGCAAACCATTGCTTTGTGGCTCTAAATATTATTGGTTTTTTACATCTCCAACAATGAGGATATGAGTGATTTATTTTTTTCTTAGCCAATAATAAATCATGTTCATCTAACCATTTTACTATTTCTTTATTAGATTTAGCATATAACATTCCATCAAATGGGCCTGCTTCTTTTGTTTGATGACCTTTATCATCAACACAAACTATCATTTCCAATCCATTTTTTAATCCACATAAATAGTCTTCTTTACCATATCCAGGTGCTGTATGTACCATACCAGTACCAGTCTCTAAGTCAACATCAATAGTATCAACACTTCCCATAACAACTTTTGATTCTCTAGGTAAGAATGGGTGTTTACATCTAACTCCTCCTAACTCAATTCCATCAAATTCCCTTATTATTGTATAATCATCAATTTCTGCATCTTTCATTACTTTATCTACAAGTTCAGTAGCAATTACTAATTTTTCTCCATTTGCTTCTATTAAACTATATTTAAACTCAGGATTAACTGTTATACCTGTATTACCCGGTAAAGTCCATGGTGTCGTAGTCCAAATTACAAAATATGTTGCTCTTTCATCAAATAATCCATTTCCTTCTACAACAGGAAATTTAACGTATACTGTTTCTGAATCAACATCTTTATATTCAATTTCTGCTTCAGCTAAAGCTGTTTCACAATCAGTACACCAATATACTGGTTTCAAACCTTTATATATATAACCTTTTTTATACATTGTGCCAAACACTTTTAACTGTTCAGCTTCAACTTGTGGTTGATATGTTATATATGGATTTTTCCAATCAGCCAAAACTCCTAATCTTTTAAATCCATTTGTTTGAACTTTAATATATTCGTTATTAAAGCTCTTACATGCGTCTCTAAATTCTGAAACTGGAGTTTCATCCCTATTTAGCCCTAATTTTTCAATTGCCTTTTTTTCGGTTGGCATACCATGTGTATCAAAGCCAGGAATAAAAGGAGTATAAAAACCTTTCAAATTTTTATATCTTACTATAGTATCCTTCAAAATCTTATTCAAAGAGTGTCCTATATGTATTCCTCCATTAGCATATGGAGGGCCATCATGTAGAACAAAAGGCTCCTTTCCTTCATTCTTTTTCAACATCTTTTCATATAGATTATTTTCAAATACTTCTTCAAAGATTTTAGGTTCGTTTTCTGGTAAATTTCCTCTCATTGGAAAATCTGTTTTTGGTAAATTAAGTGTTTTACCATAATCTTTCTTTTCTTCGCACATTTTCACATCTCTCCTTTAATTTCAAAAATTATTTAAATTTATCGTGCCTGAACTGTAATTTACATAGTTACATATTAGCCATTATTTCTTCAAACCTATCTGCTGCAATAACTTCATTTTCCAACAACTCATTTGATACTACTTCAAGTGCGTCCATGTGATTAGCTAGAATTGTTTGTGCTTTAAAATAAGCATTATCTACAAGTGATTTTATTTCATTTCCTATTATATCACCATATTTATCACCTAAAAGTTCTAACTGATATGGATCTTTTTCTAAATTAATATGAATTTGACCAACAGTATCACTCATACCATATACAGTAACCATATTCTTAGCAATATCATTTGCAACTTCTAAATCATTACTTGCACCTGTTGATATATCACCCAAAGCAAGTTTTTCAGCTGCACGTCCACCAAATAATGCAATAAGTTTTTCTTCCATTTCATTTTTTGAAATGTAACATTTATCTTCACTGGATTTATACATTGTATATCCACCAGCTATACCTCTTGGAATAATTGATATTTCTTTTATATCCTTTTGTGTTTCTAAGAAATGACTTACTACTGCATGACCTGCCTCATGTACTGCAGTTCTCTTCTTGTCTTTCTCTGATACAACTCTATTATGTTTTTCAATTCCTACAGTAACTTTCTTTAACGCATCCTCAATGTCCTTGTTAGTTATACTTGTACGTTCTCTTATTGTTGCAAGGATAGCTGCTTCATTTAAAATATTTGCAAGTTCTGCACCTGTAAATCCTGCCGTATCTTCTGCAATGCTTCTCAAGTTAACATCTTCTGCAAATTGCTTGCCTTTAGCATGAATATTTAAAATAGCTTCTCTACCATTTAAATCAGGCAATGCTACTGTTATTTGTCTATCAAATCTTCCGGGACGTAATAATGCTTTATCCAACATTTCTGGTCTATTAGTTGCTGCTAATACTATAATGGTCTCTTCTGTATCAAAACCATCCATCTCAACTAATAGCTGATTTAATGTTTGATTGTTTTCTGTTTCAGCTCCACTTGAAGATGTTCTTCTTGATCCTATTGCATCTATTTCATCTATAAAAACTATACATGGTGCTACTTTTCTAGCTTTTTCAAATAATTTTCTAACTCTTGATGCTCCTAGTCCTGCAAACATTTCTATAAATTCTGATCCACTCATTGATATAAATGGAACATCTGCCTCTCCAGCAATTGCTTTTGCAATTAGAGTTTTACCTGTTCCGGGATTTCCACATAATAGAACACCACGAGGAACTTTTGCTCCCATTTCTTGAAACTTTTTTGGATGTTTTAAAAAGTCAACAATTTCTATCATTTCTTGTTTTTCTTCATCTAATCCTGCAACATCTTCAAACTTAGTTTTTGTTCTTTGAGTTTCTGAGTCATATACTTTTCCTTTTTCACCTAAACCCTGCATTTTAAATATCATAAATACTAAAACAACTAATATAATTGTTGGCAAGAAAGATAATAGTGTTCTTAATATGTTTACAAATATATTTCTTTCTTTCTGATTAAAATTTATCTTTATACCATTTTCTGATTTATTCTGCACTAATTCCATAAAAGAATCAATACTTGGTATTAAAACATTCTTTTTCTCTTCTTCATTAACTAATTTTACTTTTGCTGTATTACTACCTTCAACCATTTCAACTTCTTCTACAAGCCCCTCATCTATACTAGTTAACAATTGTGAATATGAAAAATCTTTATTTTCATCTTTTTTATTGTACTTCATAAATAAAATTGTGCCTACTATGGCTATAACAATTAATATAACTGAAATTATTATAGTTATATTTTGTTTTTTATTATTTTTATTATCATTATTCTTTGATTCCATTATTTTTCTCCTTTAGTATTATTTTCTTCAACGTAACTAATATTATTCCGTTTTACATTATTTTTATTTTAAAATTTATCAAGTTCATATTATTAATTTACCTGATTCATATTAAATTAATAATCTCTAATTTTTTTGTTTCCGGTAATAAATTAATGTTAAATATTTTGTATAATTATTGTTATTAATCGGTTGTGCTATTATTACTTTTGTCATTATTCGGATTATTATTATTGTTATTGTTATTATTATTGTTGTTATTGTTATTATTATTGTTATTGTTATTATTATTGTTATTATTATTGCTATTATTATTGTTATTATTAGTAGTATTATTATTGTTATTATTATTTTTTTGTATTTTATTAACAGTTATCACAATTTTAGCTTGTTTCGAAACAATAGCCCCTGGCTTAATACTTTGTGATAAAACAATTCCATCAGTCTTTGATGAATCAGATTTATATTCAACAGTAACAGACAAATTACTTAATTCACTTTTAGCCGAACCTTCAGTTTTTCCCACAACATTTGGCACTGTAATATCTGTATCATTTGGTTCCTCATTTTCTTCATTATCTTCATTTTCTCCATCATCATCCTTGTTATCAACATCAACAGAACTTGCAGTATGAATATCACATTTTTCCGTAATTACTGTATATTTACCAGAATTACTTGTTTTCCATGTTGCATTTGCTTCTTTTTCTGGTTTTGCCAATCCCCATGTTGTTTCTGTTTGTTTACAAAATTCTGTTGCTAATTTTCTAGATTCTGAGCAGATAACAAATGAATTATGTCCATCACATTTACTTGGAACCGCACCTTCAACAAAATATTCTGTATATGTGTTTGTACATGATCCTGTCGCACATTTTCCTGATGTTCTACAAACTTTTGCTGTAACAACATTGCTTGGTTGTTCAAAGGTCTTTCCCTCCAAATTCTCATGAATTTTTTTCATTACATCAGCCCAAATTGCAGTTGCAGGACTAGTACCCCTATAAACTATTTCTTCAGGATAATCATATCCATACCATGTTGCAGCTGTATAATAAGGTGTAAAACCACATAACCATAAATCTTTAAGTGCTGTTGTAGTACCAGTTTTTGCTGCAACATCCATATTATTCATTTTACAAATCTTTGCAGTTCCTTCTGATCCTTCAACTGGCTGTTTAAGTAAATTTTTCATAACATACGCATTTCCCTCTGAAAATACTCTTTTAGTTTCTTGATTTGGCTCAATTACAATATTTCCAGAAGAATCTTCTACCTTTGAATAAAAAGTAGGTTCTATATATATTCCATCATTAGCAATGGCTGAATATGCGCCTGCCATTTCAAGTGGGCTTATTCCACTAGTTACTCCTCCTAATGCCACTGAAAGATTTGTATCATTTTTATCCTCAGGATTTGCTTCGCTTGCTTTTATTAATGAAGTTATTCCTAAATTTCTCATAAAATCGATTGCATTATCTGGTCCAACTTCTGACATAACTTTACAAGCCACAATATTAGATGATACTTCTAAGGCATCTCTAATTGTACATAGTCCAGATTTTTGATTAGATGCATTTTGTGGCCATGGCTTAGTATCATTTCCAAATGTAGTTGGAGAATTATCATAAACTGTTGAAGCATTTATCATTCCTTTTTCCAATGCAGGACCATATACTCCTATCGGTTTTATTGAAGAACCTGGCTGTCTTTCACTATTTATTCTATTTGTACCAATAGCATTTACATCTGTTCCTAGTCCGCCCATGCATGCTACTACTTTTCCAGATTTATGATCAATTACAACCATTGCAGACTGTGTATGTGTTCCTTCATTTTCCTTTATTGTTCCAGCTTTTATATATGTATCTGCACTATATTCATCCTTAACAACTTGTTGAATTGATGGTACTAAATTTGTATAGATTTTCAAACCTCCACCATAGATACGACTTCTAGCATATTCATATGACATACCTTGATCTACCATCTCATCAATTACTTGGTCTATGGCTGCTGAAATATAGTAATCTTCTATGGTTGATGTTGGTAATTCTCCTTTTTCAAACTTCAATCCTTCATCAACCTTAGCTATTGCATCATTATATTCTCCATCTGTTATATAGCCTAATTCTTTCATCTTACCTAACACTGTTTTAGTTCTTGAATTTATTTTATCTGTATTAGGATTTTCTTTATATGGGTTATATTGAGTTGGACTATGTGTAACACCTGCTATAAATGCAGATTCCTCTAAGGACAACTCTCTTGCTGACTTGTTGAAGTAATATCTTGATGCAGTCTCTACACCACATATATCTCCTCCACTTGATGCAAGAGGTATCAAATTCAAATACAATTGTAAAATTTCTCTTTTACTAATCATTTTCTCTATTTGATATGCCCTAGACATTTCTCTTATTTTTCTTTGCATACCAGCAGTTCCACTGCTTTCTTTTTCATTAGTTATATTTTTAACTAACTGTTGAGTTATTGTACTTCCACCAAAACTTGAAGTACCTGAATGTGTTATATATGTATATGTTGCCGCTGCTGTTCTTTTTATATCAATACCATGATGCTGATAAAATCTCTCGTCTTCAATTGATACAAATGCATCTGGTAAATATTTACTCATATCATCAATGCTTATTATCTGTCTATTTTCTTTGCCAGATAATTCTGCAATTACATTTCCCTCTGAATCATAAACAATTGTATTTGAATAATCTATTAACAAATCTTCTTTGGTTATAGCAAATTTATCACTAAAAAATACTCCTACAAAAACACCACTAGCTATTAATAACAATAAAATTATTAACAATACAAAGACAAGTATTACTTTTTTTAGTGTTGAATGGCTTTTTTTATTTTTGTTTTTTTTCTTTTTTATATCAGTTCCTTTTCTTATTGGTACATTATTGGTTTGATGTTCATTTATAGAGTTCTTTTTATATGCGACTTTGCACTTATTAGATTTACTTGTTCTACCACCCATTTTTATACTCCTTTTCTATATAATCATTTTTAATCAAATCTACTTGTCTATTATATTACAAAAATGAAAAAAATGAAAGAGTTTTTTAGATTTTTATTTAATTGGTTTACTGTTACAATCTAATAATATCCTTATAATTAGTTACCATACATGCTCCTTCCTTTATTAAATCATTTGTTCCTTCTGAATTGACATTATTAACATTTCCTGGAACAGCATATACATCTTTCCCTTGTTCTAATGCAAAATCTGCTGTAATCAAAGAGCCACTTTTCTTTTTAGCCTCCACTACAACTACTCCATCTGATAATCCGCTTATTATTCTGTTTCTAGCTGGAAAATTCATTTTATTTGGTTTGGTTCCTATAATATATTCTGAGACTATTAGTCCATTATATTCTATTATTTTGTCAGCCAAACTTCTATTTTCATATGGATAAATATTATCTATTCCATTACCTATCACTGCTATAGTTTTCCCATGAGCTCGTAAAGCTCCAATATGAGCATACTTATCTATTCCTATAGCCAAACCGCTTATAATACATAAATCTCGTTTTGCTAAATCATATGACAGTTTTTGTGTAACACTTTTTCCATATTCACTACAGCTTCTACATCCTACAATAGCTAATCCAGTTTTGTGCAACAATTCCAGATTTCCTTTCACAAATAGTAGAACTGGAGGATCATATATATTTCTTAATTTATCTGGATAATCTTCGTCTAAAATAGTTATAATGCATATATTGTTTTTATTCATATATTCTTCATATTCGTTTAAATTAACTCTATATTTTTTATTTAATATTTCATCTACACAAACTTTATTCATCCATTCTATTTCAGTTAATTTTTGTTGGTCTAAACGCCATATTTTTTCAGGTGACTTAAATTTTTTCAATAATTTTTGCTTTTGTAAACTAGTTATATTTTCAATTCTAGAAAACCATATCCAATATTTTATATCAATATTTTTCATTCAAATTTTCACACGATACATTTTATATCGTGCACTCCTTATAAAACAAATTTAGGTTTTTAAATTAGCTCTACCTATAAACCTTTTTAATTTTTTCATTCAAAATCTTAACTATAAAATACAAAATGAGGGCTATATTTACATTTTAGCCCCCAAAAAACTATTTTCTTATATTCATATTTTTAGCTGCTTTGACAACATTTGTCATGAGCATTGCTATTGTCATTGGTCCCACTCCACCTGGAACTGGAGTAATATATGATGCCTTTTTTTCTACGTTTTCAAAATCAACATCTCCAACCAATTTTCCCTCTTCATTTCTATTTATTCCCACATCTATGATAACAGCCCCATCTTTTACCATATCTTGTGTAACAAATTTAGCTTTTCCAAGAGCAGCAATTAAAATATCTGCCTTGGAAGTAATCTCTTTTATATCTTTTGTTTTCGAATGACAAACTGTAACAGTTCCATTCTTTTTTAACATACATTGTATTAATGGTTTACCTACAATGTTACTTCTTCCAATAATTACAACGTTTTTACCTTGTACTTCTATATTATATTCTTCAAGCATTTTAACAACTCCAAAAGGTGTACATGATATAAAGCAATCTTCTCCTATAGACAATTTTCCAACATTTATTGGATTAAATCCATCTACATCTTTTCTATAATCAATTTTTTTAAACGCCTGATTTATATCTAAATGCTCAGGTACTGGACTTTGCAATAAAATCCCATGTATATCCTTTCTATTATTTAGATTTTCTATCAAATTCAATAATTGATCCATTGAGGTATTTTCTTCCATTAAAAATTCTTCATATTCAATCCCAATTTCTTCACAGGCTCTACTTTTGTTTTTAACATACACTTTTGAAGCTTTATCATCACCAACCATAATGACTGCAAGTTTTGGATTAATACCATTATTCTTTAATTTATCAACTTCACTTTTTAAATATAATCGTATTTTTTTTGCTAATTCTTTACCATTTATTATAATAGCCATCTTTTCCTCCATTTACTTTTATAGCTTATCATTAACTAATTATTAGTATAAAACATTTGTTTTGTGTTGTCAATAGTTTTCTTAATATTTATTACATTTTCGTCCGCCTTTTTTCGACATGCTATGACGTTGGAGCAGAACAAATAAAATAATGTATTTGGGCAAACATCAGCATAATTGTTTTATTAAGCCATCTCTTGCAATAGAACTAAATCTCTCCTACTTAAATTCATTTAACTTTTCTAAAATTTGAATACTCAAAGCAATACTCTCAGCATCAAGCCCATTTAATTTTTCTAATTCTTCAACACTTCCATGTTTAACAAATATATCATCATATCCGTAAGCTTTAAAATTTACATTATTAATTTTACACTCATTAATAAGTTCAGTAATACTAGTTCCTAAGCCCCCATGTATAAGTCCATCTTCAATAGTAATAACATTTTTTGTTTTTCTTATAGATGTTTCAATTATATTATAATCTAATGGTTTTAGAAACCTTGCATTAATAACCTCACAACTTATACCTTTATCAATTAATAACTCACTAACTTCCATTGCTCTTTCAACCATTTTTCCAATAGCAACAATTGTTAAATCTTTACCACTTTTTAATACCTCTGCCTTACCTAACTGAATATTTTCACATTTTTCAAATTTATATTTCCCTTCTCCTCCTCTTGGGTATCTTATAACTACAGGAGAATTCAAAGTAAATGCAAATTCTAACATTTTCTCTAATTCTTCAAAATTTTTTGGAGCCATAATTGTTATATTAGGAATCATTGAAAACATTGCTAAATCAAAAATTCCTTGATGTGTTTCACCATCTTTTCCGACAATTCCAGCTCTATCCACACACATTACCACTGGCAGATTTTGAATACATATATCATGAACAACCTGATCAAATGCCCTTTGATAAAACGAAGAATATATTGGTACAACTGGTTTGAATCCCTTTTTTGCCATTCCTGCAGCCATTCCAACTGCATGTTGTTCAGCAATTCCTACATCAAATATTCTGTTTGGAAATTGCTTTTTAAATTCATTAAGCCCTGTTCCATCTATCATTGCTGCAGATATTGCAACTATTTTACTGTCTTTTTTAGCTAATTCTATTAGTTTCTTTCCAAAGACTTGGGAATAATCATCTTTTATCTCATTATTTTTTAATCCTGTTTCTATATCAAAACTAGATGTGCTATGAAATTTATCAGGATTCTCCTCCGCATACTTATATCCTTTTCCTTTTTGAGTAACCACATGTATAAGTATTGGACCTTTTATTGATTTACTAGTTTTTAAGACACTCTCCAGTTTTTCAATATTATGACCATCAACAGGACCCAAATAAGTAAAGCCCATATCTTCATAGTACATTTTTTGTATGAAAATTTGTTTAATCCCTCTTTTTACTTTCTGTGCTAACTTTACAACAGTTTTACCAACAACTGGCACTTTTAACATTAGGCTTTTAAGTTTACTATTTGTTATAGTATAGAACTTTTTTGTTCTTAATTTACTTAAAAAATAAGTAATACCTCCAACATTTTTAGAAATACTCATTCCATTATCATTTAAAATAACCATTATATCTGCATTACTACTTCCAGCATCATTTAAGGCCTCTTGAGCCATTCCACCTGTTAGTGCACCATCTCCAATTACAGCAACCACTCTATCTGATTTATTCTCTAACTTATTAGCCCTTGCCATACCCAACGCAACAGAAATTGATGTTGAACTATGGCCTGTATTAAAGCAATCAAATTCTGATTCACTTGTTTTTGGAAAACCTGCAATTCCTTTTAATTGTCTTAAACTATACAATTTATCTTTTCTTCCCGTTAAAATCTTATGTACATAGGTTTGATGCCCCACATCCCAAATAATAGAATCTCTTGGGGTTCGTAATACACTATGTAGTGCAATAGTAAGCTCTACTACTCCCAAGTTTGAAGCAAGATGACCTCCATTTTTTGATACTGTTTTTATAATTAATTCTCTAATTTCTTCGGCTAATTTTTCCTTTTCTTTTATATTTAACTTTCTCAAATCTTTTACGCAATTTACTTTTTTTAAAACTTCTTCCACTTATAACTCCTATATTTATTATCTTTATTACACTTCTTTTTATATCATAAAATATTAGTAATGTCCATGATTTAGTTCACTTTTCGATAAAAACAGCATATATTTATTGAAGGAGGTATTATTATGGATGGATTATATGAATTTAATATACAAACCCCAATGGGAAATATAAAAGCATTAGTTCAACTGATTACTAATGGAAATAATTTAAGTGGCTACATTGATGTTATGGGAAAACGAAATCAATTTAACAATGGTACAGTAAATGGTAATAATCTTTCACTTAATGGTAAAATTGCTGCTGGGATGGTAAATATCCAGTATAATATAATGGGAACTGTTCAAGGAAACAATTTGAATCTTGTTGCACAAACCAACATGGGTAACTTTAATCTACAAGGGCAAAAGATTTCGTAAAATATAAGAAATATAAAAATTTCCTACAAATATAATATTCTATAAATAAAGCCACAGAAAATCAAACTATAAACTTTGATTTTCTGTGGCTTTATTAAATTATATACATCTATCAAGAGCTTTTTTAGCCCCCCACATACATGGAGCTGTACAATGCCATCCTGGAAATGTACATCTTGCGCCTTTTGAATATGGTTTCAAGTATTCATAAATTTCCGGTTTATTATCTTTTGTATTTTCCAAATACCTATCTAAAATTTCTTTTGTTTGATGAGCAATTTCCAATTGAGCTGCTCCACATAATCTTTCTTGACACTTCATTATAAAATTTTCTACAGTTCCTCTTTCATTTATATCTAATAGTAAACCCTGTGGAAACCCATCCTTAAGTGAATATATATCTTCCAACCATTCTTTTTCTAAATCTGTATCCTTAATTACAGGAGGTACAAAATATTTGTGTTCTTCTGGAATAAATACTTCATAATACAAGGTACGATGTCTTTGAGCTTGTGCTAATTCAGCAAATGATCCTGTATAATTAACACAGTAATTTTCTCCAAACTCTTCTTCCCT
Source organism: uncultured Clostridia bacterium (assembly GCA_947624525.1). Taxonomy (GTDB): domain Bacteria; phylum Bacillota; class Clostridia; order TANB77; family CAG-508; genus CAG-492. Next base: position 44,977 of record CANQKT010000004.1, read on the forward strand.
TTTTCTTTTTGCAAATATTGATAAAGTTCTTCCTTTAATATCTGAATTAAGTTCTGGAACAAGTAAATCACTAATTTGTTCATTAAACTCTACAAAGACTTTTTTTAATCTTACATTAAAAGGTGTATCTTCAGCACTTTTAACAAAATTTTCAAACCAATGAGCAATATAATTTAACTGTCCAAAATTTACTGTGTATTCCATAATAGTTGCTGGTGTAAAAACACTTATCAAATATCTTGCATTTTCCATTGCAAGTTTTTTTACTTTTTTATTATCAATTTCTGGGAATTTTTCCTTTATAACCTTTTGATAAATTTCAATCCATTTTTCATACAATTTCTGTTCTTTTTCAGATGGCTCCATTTTAGTATATCTAGCTGATTTTTCAGAAGTATTATATATTTTTTCATTATTTAAAATCATTGCAAGAATTTTTGGAATACCTTCTAAAGCTAAATTATATGTAACATGTCCAAAAACACTATGATGACCTGATGCCAAAGTTCCTTTTGCTCTTCTCTCTGTTTTAGCTACATCTTCTGAAAATAAAGTATCTAAGCTATCTGGCATATAACATATTCCAGCTGATTTACCAGAAAAATTAATAGCTTCCTCTCTAGGCATTTCATAGCCAACTTTGGTTGATGCAAGAACTCTTATTTGCATAATTCCCATCTCCTTTTATTATTTTATTAATTTTACAAATCATTTGAATTATAGCATTACAAAATTAACATTTCAACAATTTTTTTCTTATTTTGACATTACCAACAAATCCAAAATCTCAACTTCTTGCTCCAACTCTAAATCATGTACTTCTTCAATTTCATTTTTCATATATTCCTCAAAAGTTTTAAAAATTTTCTTGTATTCCTCACTAACGTGAAGTTTATCAGATATTCTCTCATTTTCACCAAGGATTTTTAAAATCTCTTCTTTAGTATAAATACAATCAGAAATCCCCTTAACATCTGTAATTAAAAACTCACTTCTATCATGTTCTAAATCATTATCATTTTTACTATTTTGCATCCTCTCATACAAAATCCAATTTTTCATTAAATTAACATATCTAGTCAAAACAATGCCCTTTCTAATGCCTGTATTATCATAATGTTCACTATCTACATTTTTGAATTGAACCTCTTGTGAATTACTATATTGCTTACTATTCCTATCTTTATAAGAAACACTTAATTTCAACTTTTCTCCTTCAATTTCTTCCTTCAATCCAGTTCCACAAGTTGAAATACACTTTAATTTCAACAAAATAATTCCACCTTTAGTTTCACCGCTACTATTTGAACTAGATGGAAACAAAGTATTAACCTTCATTATAGTTCCATCTGCTACTTCCTTAGTATCTGTTCCATAAATATTATCTATTTCAAATAAATCAGATTCTAATTTTAACTCTAAATCAAATACCAAAGGTGTCACCATATAATCAAAATCTTCACTCATTATTTTTTTAAACTCTTCTGAACTATGTACAGAATAATAATTTGCACCTTTTACATCTGATAAACACTCAATAACTTCTGTATTAAAATCAACTCCAACACCTATAAATGTAGTATAAATTTTATCCTTTGCATTTTTTTCAACATATTCAGTTAGACCCTCTTTTGATGTTTTACCCAAATTAGGCATAGCATCAGTTATAACAATTATTCTATTTTCATATTCTTCATTATTTAACATTTCATCAGAAAATAATTCTGTTCCCTTTGTATATCCTGCCTCAAAGTTTGTTCCTCCTTGTGGCTGTATTTCTAAAATATGCTCCTTTATCTTTTCTACATCTGTTTCTTCTATTAAATTAATTGGTTTAGCCAAATAACCTTCATCATCAAATAATACAATTCCCAATCTATCATCTGGCTTTAATTCATCAATTAATAAATTTAAAGACTCATTTGCAATTTGCATCTTACTTTTACCATCCTCATTTGTATTATTCGTTTTTCCATCATAGTAATAATCATAAAATCCAGATGACATAGAACCAGAAATATCCATTACAACAACAATATTTAGTTTTTTTCTTTGAAAATCACTTTCCTTGATATTTGAGTTAAGTCCCACAGTCATATAATATTCCTCTATCCCTGATATTGGATCTTTTGAAATAGCTGTTGAATATGATGGTGAAAATAATTCCTCAGATTTTTCTGATTTTCCTGTGTCAAAATAATAATCATAAAACAAGCCATTATAAGTAATATCTGTAGATATTGGTAAATAATTGTTTTTTATATTTTCTCTAAAATTATTAATATTTTTTGAACCTCCTACAGAAAAGCCTAAGGTTGATTCACTAGTAGAAACACTATCATTTGCAATTCCAAAACTATTACTTTTGATCATACCACTAGTTCCAGAAGCAGAAATATTATTTAATATATCAGATTCGTATCCAGAAACTTCATATCCCCAGTCATCTTTCAATTTCCCTTTAATACTTCTTTTCCCCAAAATTAATTGATTCAATGTACCATTGTTATGTAACAATATAACAGCACATCCTCCACCTAAAATACATAGTATAATAATTATTACTACTATTCTTAAAATAATTTTTTTCTTTTTCATTTCTTCCCCCTTAAAATTTAAACATTTTTAATATGATATAACACAAATTAAAACATACCAAACTTATGTCGTTTTTGACACAAATTCAGTATGTTATATTTTTTGCAATATGCATTTTTTCGAAACTTAATTTATGTCATCTATTATTTAGATGACTTCTTTTTAAATTTTTGTTGGTATTTTTTGAAAAAAATTATAGAAATTATTATTAATACTAATCCTATACTTAAAATAACTAATTGATTCTTGTCCTTCCATATCCTAGAAAAGCCTACATTTTCTACATTAGCATCAATTGTTGTATTTTCAACTATATTCTCCCCAATTTCGTTAGGAGATGTGTTTCCCTCAGAAGAAGACACACTATCTTCTTTTTCTTTATCATTTTCTTTATATTCTTCATTTATATACACATTATCTTGATTAATCTGATTACTATTTTCCACGTTTTTATCTTCCATACTTTCTTGCTGTGCATTATCAAAATTATTTTCCTCATTATCTACATCATTAGTTTGATTTTGATTCATATATTGTTTTGATTTCCAAAATTCACCTCTTGCCAAAATAATTACAAATGCAGTAATTGCGCCAACTAAGCTTCCTACAGATATTCTTAATGAATTAATAGCATTATAATACTTCCACTGAACTGTTCCTATGGGAACATTCATAACTTGAGAAATTTTCTTAAAGGTAAAATTTGATAATACTTTTAATGATACTATCTGTTTCTCATCCTCTTTTAGCCTATCTATAATTTTATTATAATATTCACTATCAATCACATTTTCTAGCTCGTTTGATGAAGAAGGTATTTCATATATTTCATCTATACTTAAATTTGGTTTTGTTTTTCTAAAAAAAGCAAAACATTCATTTTTACTAACTGTAAACAACCAACTAGCTTCATTATTTGTTGGTAACTTATCTACATCCAATTTGTAAATTTTAGTAAATATTTCATGAGATATGTCCTCTGAATCTTCTTTATTCTTTAGAATAGAATATGTAATTCCATAAACCAAATTATAATATTTTTCATAAAGATTATTATATGCATTCTGATTTTTGTTTCTTAACTCTCCAAATATTTGGTGTAATTCTTTTTTATTTATTTTTCCCATAATACACCTACCTTATATTACTTTTTTATCACTACATCTATTTTTGCAATATTCATAAACCGGACATTTATCACACTTTGGATTTCTAGCAACACAAATATTTCTACCATGCCAAACCAATAGATGATTAACATCATAATAATATTCCTTAGGTATGACTTTTAACAAATCCATTTCAATTTTTTCTGGATCAGAATTTTTAGACAAACCAAGCTTATTTGATATTCTTTTTGCATGAGTATCAACAGCAATACCTTGTGGTAAATTAAATGCCTCTAGCATTATAACATTAGCACTTTTTCTTCCTACACCTGGCAATTTCATAAGTTCTTCCATAGTATTAGGAACTATACCATCATATTTATTCACTATCATTTCTGCAGTAGCTTTTATGTTTTTAGCCTTATTTTTATAGAAACCACATGGATGAATTATTTTTTCTAATTCACATAACTCCATATTACAGATTGCTTCTGGAGTTCCATAATTTTTAAACAGATTTGGAGTGGTCTTATTGACTCTTTCATCTGTACACTGAGCAGAAAGCATAACTGCAACAACCATCTGAAATGGTGTTTCAAAATCCAAACTACATGTAGCATCTGGATAATATTCCTTTAAAATTTGTATAACTTTAATCACATCTGTTTTCTTCATTTACATGCACCCCTAATAAATTTCCCCAGAATCTTCTTGATATTTTTTCATTGTTTCAAAACACTCTTCTCTGTCTATTTGTTTAAGATAAAGCATATTATTATTACCTTTTATAAACTCATAGATATCATTGTCTCTAAATCCAATATCAGCTGCATCATTTTTACTACATCCGAAATATACTTCCTTAATATTTGCCCAAATTATAGCAGATAAACACATTGGACATGGCTCACAAGAGGTATATAAAATACAACCAGATAAATCACTAGTATTTAATGCTTTACAGGCTTCACGAATTGCCACTATTTCTGCATGAGCTGTTGGATCCTTATCTTTTAAAACCTTATTATTTCCATTTGCAATAATATTACCTTCTTTATCAACTATTACAGCTCCAAAAGGACCTCCTTCTCTATTATCAATTCCATTATCCGCATTTTCTTTTGCCATTTTCATATATTTGTTCATAATTGCCTCCATTTCTTATTCATTATACAGGACATATTTTCTCATATATTATCATAACATTAGATAATTATCAACCCGT